>CALKIP010000302.1 GCA_937995995.1 uncultured bacterium | reverse complement strand
CCGGGACTGCTCGCCCTGACCGTCTGTCTCGCCGGTTGCAGCGACGACGGCCCGACGGAAACGTCGCTCAGCATGTCTCTCGTCGCGGGAGACTACGCGGCGGAGGGCGACTACGGGGTGTACACCATGACCACGACGGTG
This sequence comes from uncultured bacterium, assembly GCA_937995995.1. Taxonomy (GTDB): domain Bacteria; phylum Gemmatimonadota; class Gemmatimonadetes; order Longimicrobiales; family RSA9; genus CALBZE01. The sequence goes on along the minus strand of CALKIP010000302.1, from coordinate 15,655 downwards.
GACGGCCAGACCGTCGACCAGCTCGCCCAAGGCTTGAGCCTCACCCTCACCCTCACGGAGGACGGGCGCACCTCCGGTCGGCTCTTCATGCCGGAAGGAGACGAGGACGGTTCCGATTACGAAGCAGACCTGACCGGCACCTGGACGCTGACCGGAAACGTCGTCGACTTCTCGCACCAGGCCGACACCTTCATCCGCGATATGTCGTTCCGCGTCGAAGGGGGCCAGCTCTCCGGCGATGAGATGTTCGGCGACACCCGGGTCCGGATCGTCCTCCAGAAGCGGTGAGCCGTGCCACGGCGGCAGGACGATGTCCTTGCACGCGCCTCGCCCTGGCACTAGTATGGTTCACGACACCATGAGACCGGCGGAAGGATTTGTTGGCCGCTTGCCACCGCCGGGCAGGGATGCCCCCACGGGACGTCGCCTGCCGAAACAAAGGTCTAAAGTGCCGGGCAGGAGTTGAGTGCATCGTGCACTGAACGACCCCGCACCCCAAGTGGCTGCGGGGTTTTTTGTGTTCTGGGCGAGCGCGTGCGCGAGCGATTGGCCGTGGGTTGACCAGGGCGCCGGCCGCGTGGGCGAACGCAGATGCATGGAACGGTCGGAGAACGGCGGCGAGTGAGGCCAATATGTCGCAACACCGTTACCTCGAGATCCTGAAGGAACGCGTCCTCGTCTACGACGGAGCGATGGGGACGAGCCTTCAGGTCATGGAGCTGACAGCCGAGGATTTCGGCGGCCCCGCGCTCGAGGGGTGTAACGACCACCTCGTGCTCTCGCGCCCGGACGTGGTCGAGGCCGTCCACGCCTCCTTTCTCGAGGTCGGCTGCGACGTCGTCGAGACGAACACCTTCCGCGCCAACCGCCTCACCATGCGCGAGTACGGCCTCGAGGATCGGATCGTCGAACTGAACCGAGTGGCGGCGGAGGTGGCGCGGCGCGCAGCGGACCGGTTCTCGACGCCCGAGCGGCCACGTTTCGTGGCCGGAAGCATCGGCCCGAGCGGGTTTCTACCGAGTACCTCGGACCCGACCCTCGGGAGCGTGACCTACGCGGAACTCGCCGATGTCTTCCGCGAGCAGGCCGAGGGGCTCATCGAGGGTGGCGTCGACGTACTCCTGATCGAGACCAGCCAGGATATCCTCGAGGTCAAGGCCCAGGTCGCCGGGGTCCGGCGCGCCTTCGCCCGGACCGGCCGCCACGTCCCGATCCAGGCGCAGGTCACCCTCGACACCTCCGGACGGATGCTCCTCGGCACCGATATCTCCGCCGCGGCGACAATTCTCGAGGCGCTCGGCGTCGACGCGATCGGCCTAAACTGCTCGACCGGCCCCGAGCACATGCGCCAGCCCGTCCGCTGGCTCTGCGAGAATTCGCCACTCCCGATCAGCGTCATCCCCAACGCCGGCATCCCGCACAACGAGGGCGGCACCGCCGTCTACCCGCTCACCCCCGAAGAACTCGCCGAGGCGCACGAGGAGTTCGTCGCGCGATTTGGCGTCAACATCGTGGGCGGGTGCTGTGGCACGACGCCGGAGCACATCAAGGCCGTCGTCGAGCGCGTCTGGGGGCGCGTGCCTGCCCGTGCCCTGGCGTGGGAAGCCAGCGCCGTGCGAGAAGCCCGCCTCCGCTGGCCGGGCGCGCCGCGTGTGGCCCGCGTCGCCAGTGCGATGACGGCGACGGATCTGGTCCAGGAGCCCGCGCCCACGCTGATCGGAGAGCGCGTCAACGCCCAGGGCTCGCGCAGGGTCAAGCAACTTCTCCTCGAGGACGACTACGACGGCGTGCTCGACGTCGCACGTGAGCAGGTCGAGGGCGGCGCACACCTCCTCGACATCTGCGTCGCGCTCACCGAGCGGCAGGACGAGGCGGACCAGATGCGCCGGCTCGTCAAGCTTCTGGCCCAGGGCGTCGAGGCGCCGCTCCAGATCGATACGACGGAGGCCGACGTCGTGCGTGCGGCGCTCGAGCAGTACCCGGGTCGCGCGGTCGTCAACTCGGTCCACCTCGAGAATGGCCGTGCCCGGATCGACGCCGTCCTCCCGCTGGCCGTCGAGCACGGCGCCGCCGTCGTCGCACTCACGATCGACGAGGAGGGGATGGCGCGCACGGCCGAGCGCAAGGTCGAGGTCGCCCGTCGCATTGCCGAGATCGTCTGTGGCGAGTACGGCCTGCCGCCGGATGCGTTGATCTTCGACGACCTGACCTTCACGCTGGCGACGGGTGAGGCGGAGTATCGGCGCAGCGCGGTGGAGACGATCGAGGGGATCCGTCGCATCAAGGCGGAGCTTCCCGGCGTGTTGACGACGCTCGGCGTCTCCAACGTCTCCTTCGGGCTGGCGAAGCACGCGCGAGCGGTGCTGAACTCGGTCTTCCTGCACCACTGCGTGGAGGCCGGCCTCGACATGGCGATCGTCAACCCGTCGCACGTCAAGCCGTACGCCGAGATCCCCGAGGACCAGCGCGCCCTGGCCGACGACCTGATCTTCGCCCGCCGCGACGACGCGCTCGAGCGCTTCATCGCCTTCTTCGAGGAGAACTCGGTCGAGGAGGACGAGACCGTGGATCCCACGGCGGAGATGACGCCCGACGAGGCGATCCACTGGAAGATCCTGCACAGGAAGAGGGACGGGATCGAGGAGTTGGTGGACGAGGCGGTGCTTCGGCGCGCGAAAGGATCGGGCGAGGGCGAGCGCGAGGGAGTCGACTCGGCCGTCGAGGATGAGACCCCACCGTCGGAGGCTGGGTCGACCACCCCCCGCGCTCGCGCCAACGCCCGCCCCGAGCGCGAAGCGCTCCACCTCGCCGGTGTCGACGTCCTCAACAACGTCCTCCTCCCCGCCATGAAGGAAGTCGGCGACAAATTCGGCGCCGGCGAGTTGATCCTGCCGTTCGTGCTCCAGTCGGCGGAGGTGATGAAGCGAGCGGTCGCTCGGGTCGAGACGTACCTGGAGAAGGTCGAGGGGCAGAGCAAGGGGAAGGTCGTCCTGGCCACCGTCTTCGGCGATGTGCACGACATCGGCAAGAACCTGGTCCACACGATCCTCGAGAACAACGGCTACACCGTCTACGACCTCGGCAAGCAGGTCCCGGTCAACGACATCGTCGAGAAGGCGGTCGAGGTGGACGCCGATGCGATCGGGCTCAGCGCGCTCCTCGTCTCGACGTCGAAGCAGATGCCGCTCGTCGTGCAGGAACTGAACGCACGTGGGCTGGAGTTTCCGGTGCTCTGTGGTGGGGCGGCGATCAATCCGTCGTTCGTGCGCTCGGCGGCGTTCGTGAATGGGGCGAGCGCGAGGGGTGGCGGATCCCCGGGTGCCGGTGGCGGCAGCGGAGCCGGCGCCACCGGCGGCAACGGCTCCGGAGTTGGTCCGTCCGTGGGCGACCTCTATGCGCCGGGTGTGTTCTACTGCAAGGATGCCTTCGAGGGGCTCTCCACGGTCGAGGCGCTGGTCGATCCGGAGCGCCGTGCGGCCTTCGTGAGGCGCCGCAACGAGGAGATCCTGGAGGGCGTGGCGAAGCGTGCGGCGCTCGAGGCGAAGGCGAAGGCGCTGCACGCCAGGCGTACGGTGAGCGGCCCGTCGCGTGACGTCGAGATCCCCACCGCGCCCTTCTTCGGCGTGAAGGTGCTCGAGCGGCTCCCCCTCGCCGATCTCTTCCGCTACATCGACCTGAACACGCTCTACCGCCTGCATTGGGGCGCGAAGAACGCCAAGGGCGAGCAGTGGGAGCGACTGGTGAAGGAGGAGTTCGAGCCGCGGCTCAAGCGCTACCGGCAGCAGACGCTCGCCGGCGCCGAGGTCCGTGTGCGTGCGGCCTACGGCTTCTTCCCGGCCGTGGCCGAGGGCGACGACGTCGTCATCTTCGACCCCGACTCACCCGAGGTCGAGATCGCCCGCTTCGCCTTCCCGCGCCAGCAGGACCGCGATGGCCTTTGCCTGGCGGACTATTTCGCACCCGCCTCCAGCGGGCGGAAGGATGTGGCCGGCTTCACCCTCGTCTCTGTCGGCGATGAGCTGCTCGAGCGCTCGAACGCGATGATGCAGGCCGGCGACTACGGCGAAGGCTACTATCTGCACGGCTTCGGCGTGCGCCTGGCCGAGGCCGCGGCCGAATACGTCCACCGCCTCATGCGCAAGGAACTCGGCATCCCGGGCGACCGCGGGCTCCGCTACTCATGGGGCTACCCCGCGTGCCCCGACCACCGGCAGCACGAGCTGGTGTTCAAGCTGCTGCCGGCCCGCGAGAAGTTGGGGATGGAGCTGACCGAGGCCGGTGCGCTGGTCCCGGAATTGGCCACGGCAGCGATCGTGGTGCACCATCCGGAGGCGAAGTATTTCAGTGCGGTTTAGGGCGAGCGCGGGGGCGGGGGAGGGGATGGCGCACATGGCTATGGCCGCGCCGTCACCCGTACGCGTACGCTTACGCATACGCGTGCCCGTGCCCCTCAATTAGCGCTCCTTCGAGGTCAGCCATGAACACTAGTGCTCCAGACCACGAACGCCTCCAGGTCTACCGACAGAGCATCATGGCCGTTGCAAAGGTCCACGCGGCCATCGCGAGTGTCCCGGCGGGGCACGGCAGCCTCCTGGACCAGCTCAAGCGCGCCGCGATCTCGGTACCGCTCAACATCGCCGAAGGCGCCGGAGAACACCGCTGGCGGGAAAAGGCGCGGTTCTACCGGATCGCGCGGCGGTCCGCAGCGGAAACGACGGCGGCGCTGGACATCCTGCTCGCCCTCGATCTTGGGGATGCGGAAAGCCTTCGCACGAGCAAGCAATCGTTAACGGGGATCATCGCCATGCTCGTTCGATTGGGTGCGGCAATGGAAAAGCAGGGCAAGGGCACGCGTACGCGTAAGCGTACGGTAGAATGCGCAGATTGAAAGCGTGGGGTTGATCTATGTCCCGGTTCCATGACCTCCTCACCGACCCTCGCCCCCACGTCTTCGACGGCGCGATGGGCACGATGCTCTACCATAAGGGCATCTTCATCAATCGTTGCTACGACGAGCTGAACCTCAAGGACCCGGAGCTGGTCAGGGAGGTTCACCGAGCGTACGTCCAGGCCGGTGCGGAGCTGCTCGAGACGAACAGCTTCGGCGCGAACCGGGTCAAGCTCGCGGCGCACGGTCTGGAGGAGCGGGTCCGGGAGATCAATGCGCGGGCGGCGGAGCTGGCGCGGGCGGCGGCGAACGGGCGCGCACTGGTCGGAGGCGCTGTCGGGCCGCTCGGGATCCGCATCGAGCCGTTCGGCCCGACCTCGGTCGAAGAGGCGCGGGACTACTTCCGCGAGCAGGTCGAAGGGCTGCTCGAGGGCGGTGTGGACTTCTTCCTCCTCGATACGTTCAGCCACCTGGAGGAGATCCGTCAGGCATTGCTGGCCGTGCGAGAGGTATGTGAGCTCCCCGTCGTCTGCCAGATGACGGTGCAGGAGCAGGGCGATACGGCGTACGGCACCGCGCCGGACGTCTGCGCTGCACGGCTCGACGAGTGGGGCGCGGACGTGATCGGCTTCAACTGCTCGGTCGGCCCCCACGGTGTGCTCGAGGCGATCGAGAAGGTCGCGCCGGCCACGCGCGCGAAGCTGTCGGCACAGCCGAATGCCGGGCTGCCTCGCGACGTCGACGGCCGCAAGATCTACATGGCCTCGCCCGACTACATGGGCAAGTACGCGCAACGGCTGATCCGGGCCGGTGCGAAATTCGTCGGCGGGTGCTGCGGCACCACACCCGAGCACATCCGCCGCATCGCGGATGCGGCGCACGCGCTCTCGCCTGGACGGGTCAGTGTGCGGAGCGCGGCGCCCCAGGAAGATGTGCCTGAGGTCGCGACGGTGCCCCTCGCCGAGCGCTCGCGCTGGGGCCGCAAGCTGGCGGCGGGCGAGCTCGTCACCACGGTCGAGATCGTGCCGCCGCGCGGGATCGATCCGGCCCGGATGCAGGAGGGCGTGCGACTCCTCGCCAAGGCCGGCGTCGACGCCGTCAATGTGCCCGACGGACCTCGCGCACAGATGCGGATGGGCGCACTCGCGACGGCAGTGCTCGTCGAGCAGGCAGCCGAGGTCGAGGCCGTCGTGCACTATACCTGCCGGGACCGCAATCTGCTGGGGATGCTCTCCGATCTGCTCGGTGCCCACGCGCTCGGGCTGCGCAACCTGCTCCTCGTCACCGGCGATCCTCCGAAGATGGGACCGTATCCGGACGCGACGGCCGTCTTCGACATCGACTCGATCGGGCTGACCAACCTGGTCGGTCGCCTGAATCGTGGGCTGGATCCCGGGGGCAACCCGATCGGCGAGCCGACGCGCTTCACGATCGGCGTGGGCGTCAATCCCGGCTCCGTCGACCTCGAGCACGAGTTGAGCCGCTTCTACTGGAAGGTCGAGGCCGGCGCCGAATACGCCATCACACAGCCGGTCTTCGATGCCGACCAACTCCTGTCCTTCCTCGAGGAGGTCGAGCGCCGGGCGATCCGCATCCCGATCGTCGCCGGGATCTGGCCGCTCGTCTCCGCTCGCAACGCCGAGTTCCTGGCCAATGAAGTCCCAGGCGTGGTGGTGCCGCCAGAAGTGGTCGAGCGGATGCGACGCGCGAGCGAGCGCGGCAAGGAGTACGCGCTCCAGGAAGGCGTCGCCATTGCACGCGAGACGTTCGAGCGCGTGCGGCCCCACGTGCAAGGGATCCAGGTCAGCGCGCCTTTCGGCCGCGTACCGCTCGCACTGGAAGTGCTGAGTGGAGTCGAGGGGATCGAGTTGGTCGAGGCGGGGGCGGCGGGGTGAACTCACCGCCCACGGCGTTTCGCCTCGCCACGTTTCCGCGCCTCGTTCGCCAGGCGGTGGCTGCGGCGTGTCGTCTCGGGCTCGCGGTAGCCCGCGCCCACGCTCAGCACCAGCTCGACGGCGGTCGGCAGATCCATGCGGTGGCCAGGCGAGACGTAGACCGGCTTGACGCGGTCGCGCATCCGGACCGCCATCCCGACCACCTCATCGCCGACCACGACCTCAGCGGTCGAGCCGCGTTCCTCGCCCAGCGGCCCGTGCGTGCCGACGAGCAGCGACTTGGCGCAGCCGACCGAGGGCACGTCGAAGAGCAGTCCGCCGTGGCACGCCAGGCCGAAGCGACGCGGGTGCGCGATGCCCTGACCGTCGAAGATGACCGCATCTGGCCTGCGGCGCAGACGCTCCCACGCTGCCGCGAGGGGAGGGAGTTCGCGAAAGGAGAGGAAGCCGGGGACGTAGGGGAATTCGACGTCGACGGCCGCGGTCGCCTCTTCTAGGGTTTCGAGCGATCCGGCTTCGATCGTCACGAGTGCGGCGTAGCCCCGGTCGCTCTTCCAGCGGATCGACAGGTCGGCGCCGGTCACGAGTTGCGGCGAGAAATCGGGTGGCGGCTCGAGGACGATCCGCTCGCGCAGTGTGCGCTGGAGCTCGCGCGCATCGTCGATCGAGACGTTCCAGGGATGGAGGCGCTGCACGTTCACGGGGCCACGCTCCGGGCAGAGTGCACTGCGGCCGGGTTGCCGAATCACGGCGCCAGCGCTCTGTTTTCGTTGCTGCGGCACGGATCATTCGGACCGAGGCCGAGCCGATCGCAGCGCTCGGGTCGATTTCGAGCCGATCCTGCCCGAACGCCTCCAAGCCCGGCAGGTTCTGCCGTCCAGCGCCGCAGCCGCACCGCGTATGCGGGTGCTCGGCCCAACCTCGGATGCTCGGGCCTTCCCGTCAATTCGTGTACCGGCTAGCTTCAACCCCGCTCGATGAGCTCCAAACCCGTACGCGCCGCTCAGTGAGCCCCGAACCGTTCAGCCTTGCTCGTTGGACACACAACCACTGGAGACGACGATGTCCGATCTGCCTTTCGCCAAGGGACAGGCCCTGGGCAACGACTACCTGGTCGTCGACGCGGCCGACGTCGACGGACCGCTTTCCACAGCTGTGATCCGTGGCATCTGCGACCGTCACTTCGGCGCCGGCTCCGACGGCATCCTCGTGGCCGAACTCGATGGACCGGAGTTCCGGCTGCGGATCTTCAACCCGGACGGTACGGAGGCGGAGAAGAGTGGCAATGGCCTGCGCATCTTCGGCGCCTATCTGCACGGCCGCGGGCTGGTCGGTGGTGAGCCCTTCGCCGTGCAGCTCATCCGCGACGCCGTTCGCATGCAGGTCCTGGGCGCGGAGCCGGGCGGCGCGCTGAAGATCGTGGTGGACATCGGCCGCGCGTCGTTCCGTGGCGAGGATGTGGGGTTTGCGCCTGAGCCGGGTGAGGCGCTCGGGTACGAGCTGGAGCTGGGCGACGGCCTGGTCGCGACGGTGAACCCGGTATCGATGAGCAATCCCCACTGCGTCGTTTTCGTGGATGCACTCGAGCGCGAGGACTTCCTGCGTCGCGCGCCGCGCCTGGCCACGCACCCGGCGTTCCCCGCCGGCACCAACGTCCAGTTCGCGCGACGGATCGGGCCGGCCGACCTCGAGGCGTGGATCTGGGAGCGCGGAGCAGGGGAGACGCTGGCCTCCGGCTCCAGTGCGAGCGCCGTCGCCGCCGCCGCGAAGCGTCTCGGCCTGATCGAGAGCGACGAGGTGACGGTCCACATGCGTGGCGGCAATGTCCGCATCGAACTCGCCGACGACGGTATGGTGCGCCTCGAGGGGCCGGCACAGGTCGTCTACCGTGGTGTCGTCCCCGCTGCCGTGGTCGATGGCTGGGAGGCGAGCGCCGAAGCGCCGGTGGGGGCCGAGGCCCGGGCGTAGGTCAGGCACGGACGCCAGGGCGGCGTCCGGGAAAGCACGCACAGGCAGGCGAGCCGCAACCGGTCGTGGAGTCGCTCCGTACCTGGACTGCGTAGATGCCGCCCGGAGGCTCGTCCCCTGGCCTCGACGCCACGGCCGCTCGCTTGCCCGAGTACGGGTCCGGTCCATACCTTGGACCTTCTTCGGATCAACCTCATCCGGGAGTAGTTCAATGCATCTACGTGCTTGTTTGTGGGTGCTTGCGGCCGTGGCGACTGTGGGGTGCGCGAGCGCGCCGTCGCAGATGTCGTCGCCTGCGCCGCACGCCGGGGGGGACGACGGCGACACGGCCGTGAAGTCCTCCGTTCTCGCGCCCGATCCGTTCGTCTCGACGTACACTCCGCTGCCCTCGCGCACGACGCTGATCCGCAACGCTACGATCCTCACGGCGGCGGGCCCGATGCTGCGCAACGCCTCGATCCTGCTTCGTGACGGCAGGATCGTCGAGGTCGGCACGAGCGTCGAAGCGCCGGCCGACGCGGTGGTGATCGACGCGAGCGGCAAGTGGGTCACGCCGGGCGTGATCGATACGCACTCCCATCTGGGCGTCTACCCGTCGCCGGGCGTGGACGCGCTTTCCGACGGCAACGAGATGACCGGCCCGAACACCGCCGAGGTGTGGGCCGAGCACTCGATCTGGCCCCAGGATCCGCAGTTCGCCCTCGCCCTCGCCGGTGGCGTCACCTCGATGCAGATCCTGCCGGGCTCGGCGAATCTCTTCGGCGGACGCGGCGTCACGGTCAAGAACGTCCCCGCTCGGACGTACCAGGCGATGAAGTTCCCCGATGCGCCGCACGGGCTCAAGATGGCGTGCGGCGAGAACCCGTCACGGGTCTACGGAGGACGTGGCCGCTCGCCGATGACGGGGATGGGCAATGTCGCCGGCTACCGTGAGGCGTGGATCCGCGCCGCGCGCTACCGCGACGAGTGGAAGCGCTGGGCCGAGAACGGCTCAGACCCGGCCCGCATGCCGCAGCGCAACCTGCAGCTCGAGACGCTGGCCGGTGTGCTAGAGGGCGAGATCCTGGTCCACAACCACTGCTACCGCGCCGACGAGATGGCGGTCATGGTCGACATCGCCAAGGAATTCGGCTACCACATCGCCTCGTTCCACCACGCGGTCGAGGCGTACAAGGTCCGCGATATCCTGGCCCGGGAGGAGATCTGTGCCAGCATGTGGGCCGACTGGTGGGGCTTCAAGATGGAGGCGTACGACGGCATCGTCGAGAACGTCGCCCTCGTCGACGAGGCCGGCGGCTGCGCCATCGTCCACTCCGACGACGCCTCGGGGATCCAGCGTCTCAATCAGGAGGCGGCCAAGGTGATCCGTGCGGCGAACGAGGCGGGGATGGGCGTGACCCACGAGGACGCGATACGCTGGATCACGGTCAACCCGGCCAAGGCACTCGGGATCGACGACCGGACCGGCTCGCTCGAGCCCGGCAAGATGGCCGACGTCGTCATCTGGTCCGGCGATCCGTTCAGCGTCTACACCCGCGCCGAGAAGGTCTTCATCGACGGCGCGCTGGTCTACGACCGCGACGACCCGAGCCTCCAGCCGAAGAGCGATTTCATGCTCCGCAACGAGGCGAAGGAGGTGGTGTCATGAAGCGCCTGACCCCTGTACTGATGGCGATTCTGCTCGCGGGTGCGGGCACCGCCTCGGCCCAGACCGTAGCGATCACGAACGCCCGCGTCCACACCATGGCCGGGCCGGCCATCGAGCGTGGCACCGTCGTCATCCGTGACGGTGTCATCGCCGCGGTCGGCGCCGACGTCGTCGTCCCCGCCGGCGCCCGCGTCATCGATGCCGCCGGCAAGGTCGTCACCCCCGGCTTCCTCGACTCCTCGACGCAGCTCGGCCTCGTCGAGGTCGGCGCCGTGGCCGGAACGCGCGACTCGCGTGTGAGCGACGACCACATCACCGCGGCATTCAACCCCGCCGATGGGCTGGACCCGACGACGTCACCCGTTGCGGTCACCCGCGCCGAGGGGATCACCCGTGCGGTCGTCGCACCGGCACCGGGTGCATCGCTCGTGGCGGGCCAGGCGGTGCTGGTCGATCTGGGCGCGGAGACGCCCATGGAGATGGTGCGGAGGAGCATGGTCGGGATGGTCGGCGTCCTCGGCGAGCGTGGCTCGCGCATGGCCGGCGGCGCCCGCGCGGCCGCGGTCCTTCAGCTGCGCGAGATCTTTCAGGACGTCCGCGACTACATGGAGAACCGGCGGGCGTACGAGACGGCGCACCGGCGCGAGTACGCGCTGAGCCGCCTCGACCTCGAGGCGCTCGTCCCCGTCGCTCGCGGCGAGGTGCCCCTGGTCCTCGACGTCCACCGCTCGAGCGACATCCTCGTCGCCCTCCGCCTCGCCGAAGAGCTGGGCGTCCGCCTCGTGCTCTCCGGCGTTACCGAGGGGTGGATGGTCGCCCGCGAAATCGCGGCGGCCGGCGTGCCGGTCGTCATCAACCCGCTCGTCAACCTCCCCAGCGCCTTCGAGCAGCTCGGCGCCACCCTCGAGAACGCCGCGCGCCTCGAAGCCGCGGGCGTGACGGTCGCCTTTGGAAGCTTCGATGCCCACAACGCGCGCAACCTGAAGCAGGCGGCAGGAAACGCCGTCGCCTACGGGATGTCGCACGAGGCGGCGCTCCGTGCCATCACGGCGAACCCGGCCGGAATCTGGGGCGTGGCCGACCGCTACGGCACCCTCGAGGTCGGGAAGGAGGCCGACGTGGTCGTCTGGTCCGGCGACCCCCTCGAGCTGACGACCTCCGTGGAACACGTCTTCATCCGCGGCCGCGAGGTCCCCAAGGGCCACCGCCAGAAGCAGCTCTTCGAGCGCTACCGCCACGTCGGTGGCGCGATGCCGGAGGCGTACACACACTGACGGCGCCTTTGGCGCCGTAGGGCCAGGGCGGGGGCGGGAACGTCCCGGCAATATCGCTGGGCTCACACAGAGCCGTAGCGACCCGGCGGGGGCGGCACTCCAGTTGAGTGGACGCCCCCGCCTGCCCTTACCCCGGCACGCCCGCAGCCCACGGACCCAAATACCTCTTTCCTCGGGCAGGCGGCCTCACCCTGAGCCGCGCCCCACGGCAGCAGTCCTTGCCCTGAGCCTCGCCCCGACGCCGCCATCCCCGCCCACGCCAGGGCGAACACCCCACCACACGAAGGGGCCGCCCAACCCGGAACCAGGCCCCACCCCGGCCAGACAGCCCCATCTCCGCGCCTCCTCGTGAGACAAAGACGTTCTCTCCTTACCCCTCAGCGCCCTCCGCGAGAGACGAGAGTCCAGGCCTGCGCGCAGAAGACAGACCTGCACGCAGAAGGCAGCCCAAAACGCGACGACCGCCCCCATCAGGCTCTCGGTGCCCTCCGTGTCTCCGTGTGAGCCGCATAGAAGGTTTCACCTGCGTGACGGCGTCAGACCCCTCGGAGCCCCACGCAGGTGGCCCGAGCGGCAAAAATGCGCTAAAATACACCCCTCGCGCACGCGCCCGCGCCCGCGCACGCCCGCGGCATGTCGCGGAAAGGCCGAAATAAGCCCGTTTCCAAGGCACTAGACCCCTTCTCCGGGGTACAAGAACACCCGCCCCGGTTGGCGGCCGTTTTTGTGAAATCACCCGATCAGGACGATGCCGATGTCCACGCCCGAACAGCGAGAAGAGAAGATCCTGCCGCGCCTCATCGAAGACGAGATTCGGGACTCTTTCCTGAACTATTCGATGAGCGTGATCGTGCAGCGGGCGCTGCCGGACGTGCGCGATGGCCTCAAGCCCGTGCACCGGCGCATCCTCTACGCGATGCAGGAGCTGGGTCTCGGGCCGACGCGACCCTACAAGAAGAGCGCGACGGTCGTCGGTGAGGTGCTCGGTAAGTGGCACCCGCACGGCGACATGGCGGTCTACGACTCGCTGGTCCGCATGGCCCAGGACTTCTCGCTCCGCTACCCGCTGGTGGACGGGCAGGGCAACTTCGGCTCGATCGATGGCGACAGCGCCGCGGCCTACCGCTACACGGAGGCCCGCCTCCGCCGCGTCGCCACCGAGATGCTCGCCGATATCGAGAAGAGCACCGTCGATTTCCAGCCCAACTTCGACGACCGCCTCCAGGAGCCGACGGCCCTGCCGTCCAGGATCCCGAACCTGTTGGTCAACGGCAGCTCCGGGATCGCGGTCGGGATGGCGACGAACATCCCGCCGCACAACCTGCGCGAGGTCGTCGACGCCTGCATCCATCTGATCGACAACCCGGACGCGACGGTCGCCGACCTGATGCATTTCATCAAGGGGCCCGATTTCCCGACCGGCGCCTTCGTGCACGGTCGTGAAGGGATCCGCGAGGCGTACGAGACCGGCCGCGGCCGCGTCGTCATGCGAGCCCGTGCCGAGATCGAGGAGAACGATGGCGCCAAGCCGCGCATCATCGTGACCGAGATCCCGTACATGGTGAACAAGTCGCGGATGATCGAGCAGATCGCCGCACTCGTCCGCGAGAAGAGGGTCACGGACATCACGGACCTGCGCGATGAGTCCGACCGGGACGGGATCCGTGTGGTCATCGAGCTGCAGCGGGATGCGATCCCCTACATCGTGCTCAATCAGCTCTACAAGCACACGCAGATGCAGTCCACCTTCGGTGTGATCCTGCTCGCGCTGGTGGGCGGCGTGCCGAAGGTGCTCAACCTCAAGCAGTTGATCGAGCACTTCATCGCGCACCGGCACGACGTGGTCGTCCGGCGCACCGAGCACGATCTGGAGCAGGCGCTCGAGCGCGAGCACATCCTCGAGGGGCTCAAGATCGCCGTCGACAACATCGACGAGGTCGTCGAGCTGATCAAGGCGTCGCCGGACACGGAGGCCGCGAACAACCGGCTGCAGGAGCGCTTCGGCCTCTCCGAGCGGCAGGCCAAGGCCATCCTCGACATGCGCCTGGCTCGGCTCACTGGCCTCGAGATCGAAAAGCTCGAGCAGGAGCTGGCCGAGGTCCGCGCACTCATCGCCGAGCTGCGCGAGATCCTGGACAGCGAGGAGCGGCGCTTCGAGATCATCAAGGAGGAGCTGCGCGAGGTCTCCAGCACCTACGGCGACGAGCGGCGGACCGAGATCGTCGGCGACAGCACCGAGCTCTCGCTCGAGGACCTGATCGCCGATGAGGAGATGGTCATCACCGTCACCCGCGGCGGCTACATCAAGCGCCTCCCACTCGACACCTACCGCGCACAGCGGCGCGGCGGGCGCGGACTCATCGGGATGGAGACCAAGGACGAGGACTGGGTCGAGCACCTCTTCCTCGCCCGGACGCACGACTATCTCATGTTTTTCACGCGCCAGGGGCACTGCTACTGGCTCAAGGTCCACGACATCCCACAGGCTGGCCGCGCCGCGCGCGGCAAGCCGATCGTGAACCTCCTAGCCCTGCGTGAGGACGAGGAGATCGCCTCGCTCGTGCCCGTCCGCGAATTCAGTGAGGACAAGTTCCTCATGTTCGCGACCCGGAGAGGCATCGTGAAGAAGACGGCGCTCAGCGCCTACTCGCACGTGCGCGTCGTCGGCGTGAACGCCATCAACATCGAGGACGGCGACGAGTTGATCGACGTCCAGATCACCGAGGGCGACGACGAGGTCATCCTCGCCACGCGCAACGGCAAGGCGATCCGCTTCCACGAGTCGGACGCCCGTACCATGGGCCGGGCGACGACCGGCGTGCGCGGCATCTCGCTCGAGGGCGATGACCACGTGATCGGCATGGTCGTGATCCGCAAGGATGTCGCCGAGGAGGCCACACTCCTCGTCGTTTCGGAGAACGGTGCAGGCAAACGCAGCCGGATCGAGGACTACCGCCTCCAGTACCGGGGCGGTAAGGGCGTGATCAACTTCAAGATCACCGAGCGCACCGGTCAGGTCGTCGCGATCAAGGACGTGCTCCCGGATGACGAGCTCATGCTCATCACCCGCAACGGCGTGGTAAACCGCCAGCGCGTCAACGAGATCCGGGTCATCGGGCGGGCAACCCAGGGCGTGCGCCTCATGGCGCTCGACGAGAACGATTCGGTCGTCGACGTCGCCCGTCTGGTGCCCGACGACGGTGAGAACGGCAACGGAAACGACGGCGACGCTGTGGACGAGGATGCCGAGGCATCCGACCTCGCACCCGCCGGAGGCGCGCCCTCGCTCGACGAGGAGATCGACGGGTGAGCACCACCACTTCCGGGACGCTCATAGAGCCGGCCACCATCGAGGACGCCGCGCACGCTCTGCGCGGCGTCGCCAACCGCACGCCGCTCCTCCGCGCCGACTGGCTCACCGAGGCCATCGGCGCGGAGACGCGGCTCAAGTGCGAGAACCTCCAGCGCGCGGGCGCCTTCAAGATCCGCGGCGCCTACACCATGGTCTCACGCCTCCCCGAAGAGGCAAGGCGACGCGGTGTCATCACCTACTCTTCCGGCAATCACGCCCAGGCCGTGGCCCTCGCGGCACGGACCTTCGGCGTGCCGGCCGTCGTCGTGATGCCGACCACCGCGCCCGCGGTCAAGGTCGATGGCGCACGCCGGCTCGGCGCGGAAATCGTACTCGAGGGGACCACCTCCATCGAGCGCCAGCGACGCGCCGAGGAGATCGCCGCCGAACGCGGACTTACCATCGTGCCGCCCTTCGACCACCCCGACATCATCGCGGGGCAGGGGACCGCGGGGCGCGAGATCCTCGAGGAATGGCCCGAGGTCGAAGCCGTCCTCGTCCCCGTTGGCGGCGGCGGACTCCTGGCCGGGATCGCCGCATGGGTCAAACGGAAGAATCCCGACTGCCGCGTCATCGGCGTCGAGCCGACCGGCGCCGTCCCCAAGGCGGTGTCGTCGGAGGTCGAGGTCG
>CALKIP010000301.1 GCA_937995995.1 uncultured bacterium | reverse complement strand
GACCATGGCACTTCTTGTACTTCCGGCCCGATCCACACGGGCAGGGATCGTTGCGCCCGACCTTGTCCTCGGCCATGGCCGGCTGCGCGGGGCCGCCATCGCGGCCGCGGTTCGTCTGGAGGCGCGAGACGTCCGACGCGGCGGCCCGACCGCCCACCATCGGGGCGCGACCCATCGGGCGTCCGCCCCCGACCGCGGCGGCCACGCCCACGGCGCTGCCCTCGGTCTCCCGCTCCGGCGCCGGCTGGCCCGCCAGGGGCCGCGTCTGTGGGGTGTCGCTCGGGCCGGAAAGCACCATGCGGCGCGGCATCGCCGGCTGTGGCTGCGGCACCGCGAGCTGTGCGCGGAAGACGAGCGAAGCGACGGACTTGCGAATGTCCGCCATGAGGTCCACGAACATGTCGTAGGCCTCCTTCTTGTACTCGATCAGCGGGTCCTTCTGCCCCCAGCCGCGGAAGCCGATCGACGCCTTCAGGTGATCGAGGTCGTAGAGGTGGTCGCGCCACTTCTCGTCGATCACGTTGAGGAGGATGAACGACAGCAGCCGCTCCTCGTGCTCGCCGAAGCTCTCGAGCTTGCTCTTGAACGCCTCCCGCGCCCGCTGGAGCACCACCTCCTCGACCGCCTCGACGGTGTCGAAGGGGTGGTCCGATGTGTTCTCCTTCGGCAGCTCGTCGACCACGATGAAGGTGTCGAGGACCAGGCGGTTGCGCAGGCCGGCCAGGTCCCACTCCTCCGCGTGCGCATCCGGATCCGCGTACTCGGGGACGATGGCGCGCACCGCGCCCTCGATCATCTCCCAGATCTCGCCCTTGAGATCCTCGCCGCCCTCGAGGGCGAAGAGGCGCAGATCGTAGATCACCTCGCGCTGCTGGTTCATCACGTCGTCGTAGTCCAGCAGCCGCTTGCGCGCCTCGAAGTTCTGCGTCTCGACCCGCCGCTGCGCCCGCTCGATCGACTTCGTCACCAGCGAGTGCGTGATGACCTCGCCCTCCTCGGCGCCCATCCGCTCCATGATCCCCGCGATGCGCTCCGAGCCGAAGAGGCGCATCAGGTCGTCTTCCAGTGACAGGAAGAACTGCGAGGCGCCCGGATCGCCCTGACGGCCGGCGCGGCCGCGGAGCTGACGGTCGATGCGCCGCGATTCGTGACGCTCCGAGCCGAGGATGTGGAGACCGCCGGGCTCGACCACGAAGTCGTCGGGCTTGTTCGTGAGGTCGGCCTCACGCGTCGGGTCGGCAGGGGTCAGCTTCTCCAGGTCGACGCCGCGCTCCTTGAGCCAGCCGATCGTGCGCGGCTCCTTCACGCCCTCGCCCAGCTTGATGTCCGTACCACGACCGGCCATGTTCGTCGCGATCGTGACCGCGCCCTGCTGACCGGCCGAGGCCACGATCTCGGCCTCCTGCTGGTGGTACTTCGCGTTCAGCACGCTGTGCGGGATCCCACGCCGCTTCAGCATGCGAGACAGCGTCTCCGAGACGTCGACCGAGACCGTGCCGACCAGGACCGGCAGCTTCATCGCGTGGAGCCGCGCGATCTCGTCCATCATCGCGTTGTACTTCTCGCGCTTCGTGCGGAAGACCAGATCGTGCCGATCCTCACGGATCACCGGGCGGTTCGTCGGGATGACGCTGACGTTCAGGTTGTAGATCTGGTGGAACTCGCCCTCTTCCGTCTCCGCCGTACCGGTCATCCCGGCCAGCTTGTCGTACATGCGGAAGTAGTTCTGGATCGTGATCGTGGCCAGCGTCTGCGTCTCGCCGCGCACGCTCACGCCTTCCTTCGCCTCCACCGCCTGGTGCAGCCCGTCCGACCAGCGACGGCCCGGCATCTTGCGCCCCGTGAACTCGTCGACGATGACGACTTCACCGTCCTCGACGATGTACTGCTCGTCACGGTTGAAGAGGGCGTACGCCTTGAGCAGCTGATGGATCGCGTGGATCTTCTGGCTCTTCTCCGCGTACTCGTGCTCCAACGCCCGGATACGCTCGCGCTTCTCGTCGACCGAGAGCTCCTCGTCGCGCTCGATCGCGCCGATCATCTCCGAGATGTCCGGCACCACGAACGCCTGCGGGTCCTCGGGCGAGAGCTCGTCGAGCCCCTTGTCCGAGAGGTGCACGTTGTGCCCCTTCTCGTCCATCGCGAAGAGGAGAAGCTCGTCCAGCTCGTGGAGCCGCTTCTCTCTCATGTACGCGCCCTCGACCTGCTGGGTCAGCTTCTGCAGCCCCGGGTCCTCGGCGAAGAGCTTGAGCAGACGCTTGTTCTTCGGCGACCCGCGCCGGGCGGCCAGCAGCTTCTCCCCCGCCTCCTGCGTGTTCCCCTCCTCCAGGTCACGCTCCGCTTCCGCGATCAGCTCCGTCACGATCCGCGTCTGCTTGCGGAAGAGACTCGAGACGGCAGGGTTGTAGCGCTTGTAGATGTCCGACTGCTCCTGCCCGACCGGACCGCTGATGATCAGCGGTGTCCGTGCCTCGTCGATCAGGATCGAGTCGACCTCGTCGATGATCGCGTAGTAGTGGCCACGCTGCACGCGCTGGTCGAGCGAGTGCACCATGTTGTCGCGCAGGTAGTCGAAGCCGTACTCGTTGTTCGTGCCGTACGTGATGTCGGCCAGGTACGCCTGCCGACGCTCCGGCGTGCCGGGCTCGTGCAGGTCCAGGCAGTCGACCGTCAGCCCGAGATAGTTGTAGATGGCGCCCATCCACTCGCTGTCGCGCTGCGCCAGGTACGAGTTCACCGTGACCAGGTGCACGCCCCGGCCCGCCAGCGCGTTCAGGTACAGCGGCATCGTGGCGACGAGCGTCTTCCCTTCACCCGTCGCCATCTCCGCGACCTGGCCGCGGTGCAGCGCGATCGCGCCGATCAGCTGCACGTCGTAGGGGACCATGTCCCAGACCAGCTTCTGGCCCGTGACGACGACCTCCGTGCCGACCAGCCGCTGCGCCGCCGCCTTCACCGTGGCGAACGCCTCCGGCATGATCTCGTCGAGCACCTCCTGGAGTGACGCCTTGAGCTCGTCCTCGACTGCGCGAATCTGCTCCTGGAGCGACTCCCGCTCCCCGGCATCCTCCGTGTTCCGCCTCGTCTCCCGAAGCTCCGCCAGACGCGCGTCCAGTGACGCCGTCCGCTCACGGATGATCCCGCGCAGCTTCTCCGTCTGCGCCTTCAGCTCCTCCTCGGACACCGACGAAAGCCGCTCCGCGATGGCGTTGATCTCGTCAACCACCGGCTGGAGCTTCTTCACCTCACGGTCGTGGCGCGTGCCGAAGACACTCGAGAACAGATTCTTTAGCATGGAATCGCTGTCGCGTTAATTGAAAAACGTCGCGTCAATCCAAGATGGTACCCCCGGACCGCGCGGGCGGTCCGAAAGCGCCGCGGTCGGCGGCGCGGGGGACGGCCCCTCCCAACCGCCTCCTCACACGTACACGCCTTCGCGCCGCATAATACCCTCCACCTCCCCCGGCACAAGGTAGCGCACCGGCTCACCCGCGGCGGCGCGGCGGCGGATCTCGGTGGCGGAGATGTCGATGCGGGTCACGTCGAGGACGAGGTGCGCGGGGTCCGTCGGCGTCGCCTCCTCCCCGCCCCGTGAGAGGACCACGAGCCGCGCCAGGCGCGCGATCACCTCGGGCTCTCGCCAGGTGTGGAATTCCCGGTACTGGTCGATCCCGAGGAGGAGAAAAAGCTCGTCTTCCGGGTCCTGCTCCCGTAGCGCGCGCACGGTGTCGGCCGTGTAGGAAGGGCCCGGCCGGCGAAGCTCGATGTCGCTCACCTCGAACCGCGGATCGTCCGCGGTCGCGGCACGCAGCATCTCCAGACGCTGCTCCGGGGAGGCGATGACCCTGCCGCGCTTGTGAGGCGGGACCGCTGCCGGGATGAAGAGGACCCGGTCCAGCCCGAGCGCCGCCCAGGCATCCTGGGCGACGATCAGGTGGCCGATGTGCACGGGGTCGAAAGTGCCCCCGAAGATCCCGGTCTTCACCGCCCGTTGGCGAGCGTGATCGCCCGGGCTGCCTCCGCCTCGTCGGTCTCCGGGAACGCGTTCAGGAGCCGCTCCTTCGCCTCCTCCAGCTCCTCGGCGTAGCCGAGCCGCTGGTAGACCTGGACCAGCCGCAGCAGCGCCTTGGGCGCATACTCGGAGTTCGGGTAGCGCGAGATCAACTCCTCGTAGTAGATGATCGACGAGTCCAGCGCCTGGCGCTTGAAGTAGTACTCGCCGTTCAGGTAGTCCTTCTGCGCGAGCTTGGCGTAGAGGTCGTCGACCAGCGCGCGGGCGCGGGGCGAGAACTCGCTCTGTGGAAAGTAGGAGATGAGCGCTTCGCAGTGGTTGATCGCCGCCTGCGTGTACTCCTGGTCGAGCTGCGGCTTCGGCGAGAGCCGGTAGTACGACTCGCACGTCTTGAAGCGGGAATCGTCCGCGTACTCGCTCGAGGGATAGTCCGTGGCCAGCCGAACGTACTCCGCCGCAGCCGTCACGAACTCCTTCTTGCCGAAATACGCGTTCCCGATCTCGAAGCGCACCTCCTCGATGCGCGAGTCGGGCGGGTCGCGCGCCGTGAGCCGTTCGAGGGAGTGGATTGCATCGTTCCACTCATCTTTCTGCCGATTCTGCATCCCCCGCTCGTACAGCTCGTCAGGGCCGAGTTCGTGGAGCAGTGGGCCCCTCGAGCCACATGCTCCCAGCGTCATCAGGGCCAGCGCCCCGAGGATCCAGCGTTGTAGTCTCATCGCACCTGTCTGCATCGATCGATCGTCTCCGGCCGGGACTGCTACACTCCCGGACGGACCCGGGTTTCAAGGATCGTGCGAGCGCGGAGAATCTTCCTGCTCGGGCCCGGCGCCGACCACGGCCCATCGCGCTCAGTATCAAAGTCGGGTCCGCCCCTGCCCCCGCTTCACCGAAACCGAATGTCGTCGATCCGACTCTGCGCGCGCTCCACGATCAGCCCGCCGCTTCGCGTCTTGTTCAGCTCCAGCACCTGCAGGTACGCCTCCAGCGCCTCATCGAAGCGGCCCATGGCGTAGTAGATCTCACCCCGGTCGAACCACGCCTGGTCCTGGATCGTCGCCGGCTGCCCGAGCTCGATGACCAGGGCAAGGTGTTCGAGCGCCTCGGTCAGGTTGCCGCCCCGGTGTGCCTGCCGCGCCAGCTCGTAAGCGCAGTTGCCCGCGTGCCAGTGCGCCTCTTGTGATCGCCGCCCACGGGGCACCCGCTGCCGGTAGGCCATGAAGTAGCCGATCGCGACTCGACAATCGCCCTGCCCCTCGTGCAACAGGGCGATCTCGAACATCAGCGCCGGCGTCGAATCCGGCGGAGTCGTCGCCAATGCGCGCTGGTAGAACTCGAGTGCGCGCGCCGGGCTGCCCATTTCCACGTGGTAGCGCGCCAGCCTCGGCGCAAGCTCGCCCACGTCCAGCTCCGGCCGCAGCGCCAGCGCGGCCTCCACGCCGCCGGCCATCCCGAAGCGGTCGCCGCGTGCACTGGCCCGCTCCGCCAGCTCGAGAAAATCGTACACCGCCTGGTCCGTGTGCTCCGGCGCCCGCCTCAGAAGCTGCGTGTACGCCTCACGGGCACGGTCGAGTTGACCGGTCCGTGCATACGCGTGGGCCACCCGTAGGAGAACGTCCTCGTCGTCTCCACTCTGACGCAGCGCCAGTCGGTACTCGGCCAACGCCTCCGTGTAGCTGGAATCGGCCCAGAGCCGGTCGCCACGCACGATCGCCGGCTCCGGGTCGGTGCACGCGACGAGCACGGCGGCCAGGGCGGCGGTCACGACCGCCCGTCTCGAGCGAATCTTCGCGGTAATGCTGGACATCGGGATCGGTCAGGCGTCGTCCGGGGCGTCGATCTCGGCGGCGTCGCCCATCGACGACTCCCCGCCGGACGGATCATGCGGAACCGGCGGCTTCTCGAGCATCGAGAGGTACGCCCGGACCTGGGGATGGTCCGGCGCCTGCTCGCGGCAGCGGTGCCATTCGGCCGCCGCCTCCTCGAGCCGTCCGGAGCGGTAGTGGATCAGGCCCAGGTTCAGCCGGGCGACCAGGAATTCCGGGTTGGCTTCGACCGCCATCTGCAACTGCGCTTCCGCCTGGTCCAGCTCGCCGAGCTGGACCAGGGCCTGCGCCAGCTTGTTGCGGATGTCGATGAAGTGAGGGCGCAGCTCCAGCGCCGCCCAGTACTGGACGACAGCCTCTTCCGGCGCCGATGCGGCCATGTAGAGGTCGCCCAGCTCGGCGTGGGCGTTCGCCAGGCGTGCGGAGATCGCCGCGGGGAACCGCTCGTCGCCCACGCGCCGGCCGTGGTCGCTCGCCCGGTGGAACGCCTCCTGGGCTTCCTCGTAGCGTCCGAGGTCGTTCAGCGTGAGTGCCCGGCTCAGGTGCGCCTCGATGTAGCCGTCGTTGAGCGACAGCGCACGGTCGAACTCCTCGAGCGCCGCCTCGGGCTCACCGAGGAAGTTCAGGCACAGCCCCGCCAGGTGGCGGACATCCGCGAACGTCGGCTGCCGCTCCAGCACCTCGCGGAAATCCGCGAGTGCCGCACGGTAGTCCCCGTGCTCGAAGGCCCGACGGCCGCGCTGAATGAGATGATCGACGTGTGGATCCATGGCATCGAAAGATAACGATCGCTCCGGCGTGCCGCCACTACGCGGCGCACCTCTCCGTCTCGTGGCTTTGATCCCTTTCGAAACTCGCACCAAGTCGCCACATTCCTCCGCTCGCAACGTACCCGGAACGAGGAGCGGCATGTCCGAAGTGATACTCGTGACCGGCGCCGCCGGTTTCATCGGAAGCCATCTCGTCGAGCGACTCCTCGCGCGCGGGGACCGTGTCGTCGGGCTCGACAACTTCGATCCGTTCTACGACCCCGCGCAGAAGCGGCGCAATCTGGCGGCCGCTCTCGAGCACCCCGCCTTCCGCCTGATCGAGGCCGACTGCAACGAGTTGGATCACGTCGAGCGAGCCCTCGGCGAGGAGCCCATCGACGCCATCGTGCACCTGGCCGCGAAGGCCGGCGTGCGCCCCTCCATTCAGGACCCGCTCGGCTACGCGCGCGCCAACGTGGATGGTACGCAGGCCATGCTCGAGCTCGCCAGGCGACGCGGCACGGACCGCTTCATCTTCGCCTCGTCGTCCTCCGTCTACGGCAACAACCGCAAGGTCCCCTTCTCCGAGGACGACCCGGTCGAGCACCCGATCTCGCCGTACGCCGCCACCAAGCGCGCCGGCGAGCTGCTCTGCCACACGCACCACCACCTGCATGGCACCGGCATCGTCTCGCTGCGCTTCTTCACCGTCTACGGCCCGAGGCAGCGCCCCGACCTCGCGATCCGCAAGTTCGCCACCCGCATGCTCAGGGGCGAGGCGATCCCCGTCTTCGGCGACGGCACCACCGAGCGCGACTACACCTGGATCGACGACATCCTCCAGGGCGTCATCGCCTCCATCGATTACACGCGCACGAACCCGGGTGGCTTCGAGATCGTCAATCTGGGCGAGAGCCGCACGACCACGCTCTCCCGTCTGATCGAGCTGATCTCCGACGCCCTCGGCGTCGAGCCGCGCATCGAACGCCTCCCGCTCCAGCCCGGAGACGTGCGCCGCACCTTCGCCGACGTCACACGCGCCCGCGAGCTCCTCGGCTACCGTCCGACGACTCCGGTCGAGGATGGCATCCCCCGCTTCGCGGAATGGCTTCGTTCAGAGCTCGAGCGGGAAGGTAGCGTGGTTGCGCGATAATTGCGTACGGGT
>CALKIP010000300.1 GCA_937995995.1 uncultured bacterium | reverse complement strand
TACTTTCCTGCCGGACCGCCACTTGGAGCGGGCACTAAGGCTCATGGACCGGCTGCGTGGGAAGCTGACCGCGATCGGGCGGACGGTGGGGGAGGAGGCGGCGGTGGTCGGGGGCGGTCTACGGGCGGGGTCGAGGTCGGGGGTCGACGCGGGCGCGGGTGCGAGCGCCGGGTCAGGGTCAGGGTCAGGGTCAGGGTCGGGCGCCGTCGCAGATGCAGAACCGGGCGCGATACTAGGGGGAGCGACGCAGGTGAACTTCGGAAATGCCGAGAGTGCGGCTGCTGGTTACACCGGGCTCGTGGAACGGATCGCCGCCGGTGATGCCGATGCACTTGACGAGATCGAGCGCGCCGACGCCGCACCGTTCGAGGTGGAAGAACGGTTGAGGGCGGCGTACGAGGCTGCAGCCGCTGCGGATGAAGCGAGTTCCGCGGTCGCTCGTTCGACGTCCACGACAGCCCACTCAACGTCTGCCACACCGGTTCGGGCTGCGGCATCGTGTGTGCTCGCACCGCCCACGTGCCGCCACAGGGTCCTCGTTGCACACAGCATCGAAGGTCGGCCGCTCTGGTCCGTGGTCGTGCTGGCGGATGACAACCCGGGGAGCGCGACGATCGAAGAGGGCCCGGACGCTGCGGCCGAGGTGCTGCTCGCGGCGCTGAAGACCTCGACACCCCACCTGGTCGCGCCCGACCCCGACGCCATCAACCAAGCCCTCGCCGCGGCCCGCCCTCGCGTGGCCGAGCGGATCGCAGCACTCGGTCTGGACGGCACGCTGCCCCACACCTCCGCGGGCGCCATCGCCGCGAGGCGGCTGCTGACCGCACTCGCCGCCGTGCCGGGTGGTCCGGATACCGAGCTCTGCGAACGGGCCGACGTCGTGCTCGGCACCATCGCCCAGCCGCATGACGCCGGGACGGAGGGCGCGTTGCGAGGTGCGGTCGCGGATAGCGACACGCGAGCGGACGGCGCGGGAGGCGTTCACGCACTTCTCGACGCACTCGAGCGCGCCCTGGGCATCGGACATAGTGGGGGCGGGGGAACGGTGGGGTCGAGCGGCCCAGGGATGGAGCCTCCCGATCCGGCCAATACAATGAGTTTTGGCGGTGCCAGGCCCTTGGGCACGCCGAACGAGTGGGCGACGAACACGAATCCGTCGCGACCCACGGCCAAGCTGGTCGGCATCATCGAATTACGCCCCGCACGGGTTGACGGCGACGGAAGAAATGTTTAGTTTAATACGTTCGCAAACATTCCCGCGTAGCTCAGTTGGTAGAGCAGACGGCTGTTAACCGTCGAGTCGCAGGTTCGAGTCCTGCCGCGGGAGCTGAAGTGAGGGCGCAAGCCCTTGTCGGACTGACGCGTTCCCGAAGTCATCGCGATTTCGGGGACGCGTTTTTGTATGTGCGGGCGGTGTGCGGCCCCTCCCTCGAACCGCCCGACAAACTGCGCGGTGACTTTCCACGCGCCGCCCCCCGCCGATCCACCCCCATTACCGCCGCGCATCTGGCGAATCCCCCCAGGGTCGCGTGAACCCACGGGACCGCTCCTTGCCGCCCTTCGTCGTCCGCCCGATCAGGGGACGTCGCCATCATGAAGCTCTGACGGGTTCGGCCGATCGAGCGAATCCAACCGGGTGTTCAAGGAAAGGCAGGGACGGAAATGGGCTACATCACGACGAACGACGGCACGCGGATCTATTTCAAGGACTGGGGCTCGGGACAGCCCATCGTCTTCAGCCATGGGTGGCCGCTCAATGCGGACGCGTGGGACGACCAGATGCTGTTCCTGACCTCCAGGGGATTTCGTTGCATCGCCCACGACCGCCGCGGTCATGGTCGCTCCGACCAGCCGGGGGACGGCAACGACATGGACACCTATGCCGATGATCTTGCCGAGCTGATCGACGCACTCGACCTGACGGATGTCGTGCTGGTGGGCCACTCGACGGGTGGGGGCGAGGTCACGCGCTACATCGGCCGGCATGGCACCGAACGGGTCGCCAAGGTGGTACTGATCTCGGCGGTGCCGCCTCTGATGGTGCGAACGCCGGCCAATCCCGAGGGGCTGCCCATCCAAGCGTTCGACGACATCCGAAGCGGCCTGATCCAGGATCGCTCGCAGTACTACCGGGATCTCAGTGCGCCGTTCTACGGTGCGAATCGTCCGGGCTCGAACGTCTCGCAAGGTGTGCGGGACGCTTTCTGGCTCTGGTCCATGCAGGCTGGGCTCAAGGGTGCTTACGACTGCGTCAAGGCGTTCTCCGAGACGGATTTCACCGAAGACCTGGCGAAGTTCGACGTCCCGACGCTCATCATCCACGGCGATGACGACCAGATCGTCCCCATCGTTGGGTCGGCAATGCAGTCGGTGGAGCTGATCGAGGGCGCGGTACTGAAGGTCTACCCCGGCGCACCGCACGGCCTGACCACGACGCACAGGGATCAGGTCAACACGGATCTGCTCGGCTTCCTCGAAGCTCGCGGTCGAATGGCCGCCTGAGCGAACGCCGCTCGCCGATTCGGCGCGTCGCCGTGGTCGAAGATCAGCGAAGTGGGGGAGCGCCTTTCGGAGTGGTTGGAGTCCCCTGGCGACCCGGACTTGTCCCGTCACCCGCGACAACGTGCACCCCCGGCCGGCCGGGGGTGCACGCTGCAAGTCCGGATCGGTGACGATCACACGCCGTGTGGCCGGGGGCGCGGGCAGATTTCAGGTGCCCCCGGCGGGTCGCTCTCTACCAGCCCAGGACGAGCGCGAACACCAGTGGCGCAACGATGCTTGCGTCCGACTCGATGATGAACTTCGGCGTATCGACGCCGAGCTTGCCCCAGGTGATCTTCTCGTTCGGCACGGCGCCAGAGTACGAGCCGTAGCTGGTCGTCGAGTCCGAGATCTGGCAGAAGTAGCCCCAGAGCGGGACATCGGTCCGTCCCATGTCCTGATGGAGCATCGGGACGACGCAGATCGGGAAGTCGCCGGCGATCCCGCCGCCGATCTGGAAGAAGCCGATCGACGACTCTGCCGAGGCCGACGTGTACCAGTCCGTCAGCATCATCATGTACTCGATCCCCGTCCGCACGGTGTGGACGTT
Source organism: uncultured bacterium (assembly GCA_937995995.1). Taxonomy (GTDB): domain Bacteria; phylum Gemmatimonadota; class Gemmatimonadetes; order Longimicrobiales; family RSA9; genus CALBZE01. Next base: position 8,082 of record CALKIP010000300.1, on the reverse strand, counting down.
CTTGACGTCGCCGGCGAGGACGTGGGCGGTGAAGATGTTGCCGAGTGTCGAGTCCTCCCAGCCGGGCACGACGATCGGCAGGTTGCGCTCGGCGGCGGCCAGGAGCCAGGAGTCCTTGGGATCGATCTGGTAGTACTGCTCGAGCTTGCCGCTGAGCAGGATGCGGTACATGAACTCGTGGGGGAAGAGGCGTTCGCCCTTCTGGTCGGCGGCCACCCACTCCTCGAGCACCGCAGCCTCGATGCGCCGCATCGCCTCCATCTCGGGGATGCAGGTGTCGGTGACGCGGTTCATGTGCCGCTCGAGGAGTGCCTGCTCGTCGGCGGGCGTCAGGTCGCGGTAGTGCGGGACGCGCTCGTAGTGGTTGTGGGCGACGAGGTTGAAGACATCCTCCTCGAGGTTCGCACCGGTGCAGGAGATCGCGTGGACCTTCCCCTGCCGGATCATCTCGGCGAGGGAGAGGCCGAGCTCGGCCGTGCTCATCGCGCCGGCGAGGGTGAGGAGCATCTTGCCGCCACTATCCAGATGGGCGCGGTAGCCGTCCGCCGCTTCCACGAGCGAGGCGGCGTTGAAGTGCCGGAAGTTGTGGCGGATGAAGTTCGAAACCGGGGAGGCGCCGGCGCCCGCAGCGGGAGAAGCCGGGCCCTGCGCAGTCGTCGAGCGGGTCATTGCTCACAGCTCCTTCGGGGTGACCACGGTTTGCGCCCCTGGCCCCTCCACCCCGAACGCCGGAAGAGCCATGGCGGGCGCCCTACGACGCGCGGGCATTGCTGCACCGCGCGCCGCCATCGGAGCGCCGGGTGGCTCGTCGGGCGAGAATATAGCCCAACGGCGCCATTCGCTCCAGACCGGGTCGATGACGTGGAGTCGCGCTCGAACGTGTACGGGGTTGCGGTGCTGCTTCCCCCGCCTCCCGAGCGGCTGCGTCGCGGGGCACCCAGTTCGGAAGTCGACGTCGGCCATGGATTCGGAAGACGTAAAACGCCACGCCGGTCCTATTCGCCTTTCGTCTCCTGGATGAGCCCCCGAATGCGGCGGATCCTGGCGTCGAGCTCGCTCCTGAACTCGCGTAGCTCGCGGATCTTCGCATCGGTCTCCGAGCGCTGTCTCTCGAGGGTCTCCAGGACCCTTTGCTTCTGCCTGATGCCCGATGCATCTCCGAAGTACAGGTCGATCACGTGGCCGATCTCTTCCAGGCTGAGCCCCAGACGCTTCAGTGCCGCGATCTTCTTCAGGCGTCTGTAGGCCGTCTCGTCGAAGTAGCGGTAGCCGGCCCCGTCTCGCTCGGCGGGTTTCAGCAGCCCGAGCCGCTCGTAGTAGTGGATCGTGCGACGGCTGACGCCGGCACGCTCCGCGAGTTCACCGATCCGCATCAACATCGTTCTACCCGCCTCCCTAGCGTGACCGTGCCGTACCTGTTCGTCTTCACGGATTCACAGTGGACATGGCAGATTCCGTACACGTACACGTACACGTACGCGTACGCGTGCCCGTGCCCGTGCCTCATCTTCGATCGCTCGGAACGCGACGACGAGCGATCGTGCAGAGTGGCGGGCGAGGAACCGGGAATGCGCTGACGAGGGCCGGGGCGAGAGGGTGGAAAATTGGTCGGGCAAGGGCACGTGTAAGCGTAGGCGTACGGGTTCCGGGCCAGCGCAATCGGTTTAGCGAATTCGCTATCACAACCGCGCCTGCGCGAACCCGTGGAGATGCCGTGGGTTGGCGCCGGTGGGAACACCGTCGGCGGTGCCCCCGTACCCCGTCGGGTGGTGAGGTGGGGCAGGGGGCCCCGCCGGCTGTGTTCCGCTTCAGTTCGGGCCGGTATTGGGCTCGATCACGCCCGTGTGAGCCGCATCCCGTTCACGATCACGGCCAGGACGGAGAGCTCGTGAATGAGCATCCCGCCGGCCATGTGCACCTCGCCTGCGAGCACGCCGGCCAGTAGGGCCGCGACCGTGGCCAGGGCGATCACGACGTTCTGGCGCATGTTGGCGCGTGTCCGCCGAGCGATCCCGATGGCGCGCGGGATCTTGCGCAGGTCGTCGGCCATGAGCGCGATGTCGGCGGTCTCGATCGCGACGTCCGTTCCCGCCGCGCCCATCGCGATGCCCACATCCGCCGCGGCGAGTGCGGGCGCGTCGTTGATCCCGTCGCCGACCATGCCCACGACCTCGCCCTCCTGCCGCAGGCGACGGATCCACTCGAGCTTCTGGTCGGGGAGCAGTTCCGCGTGCACCTCCTCGATCCCCACCTCTCCGGCGACCGCCTCCGCCGCCGGCCGTCCGTCCCCGGTCAGCATGATCGTGCGGCGCACGCCCATCGCACGCACGCCGTCCAGCGCCTCGGCCGCGTCGCGACGCGGCGTATCCTTGACGCCGAGCAGCCCGGCGAACTCGCCGTCGACGGCGACGAGCATCGGCGTGCCGCCCTCTCCGGCGATCCGCGCCGCCCAGCGCTCGGCGGCGGCGGGGACGGCGACGTCCCACGCGTCCATCGCCCGTGCGCTCCCCACTTCGACGCGTGTGCCCTCGTGTACGGCGCGGATACCGTGCCCGGCCACCGCCTCGAAGCGATCCGGCGTGGGCACCCGCCCCATCGCGCCGGCTGCCGCGAGGACGGGCCGCGCCAGTGGGTGTTCGGAGCCGCTCTCGGCGATCGCCGCGTGCCGGAGCAGTTCGCGCTGCTCGGGCGCGCACTCCTCCGGGCTCGCGTGAAGCGCCGCGGCGCATGCGCTGAGCTCCGCGTCGTCAGCCGGCGCCGGCGTCGCCTTCGACGCCGCGGCACAGCTTTCTGGAGCGCGCGCGACCACGGCCGAGAGCCGGGGACGACCCTCGGTGAGCGTGCCCGTCTTGTCGAAGGCGATCGCCGTGATCCGGGCCGTGCGCTCCAGGTGCTCGCCGCCCTTGATCAGGATCCCCTCGCGCGCCGCGCGGCCGATCCCCGCCACGATCGAGACGGGGATCGAGATCACCAGAGCACCCGGGCAGCCGATCACCAGCAGCGTCAGCGCCAGCCTCGGGTCTCCGCTGATCAGGTACGCCACCCCGCTCAGACCCAGGATCGCCGGGGTGTAGACGCGGGCGAAGCGCTCGATGAAGCGTTGCGCCGGCGCCTTCGCCTCCTGTGCCTCCTCGACTCTGCGGATGATCCGTGCGAGCGTGGTGTCCTCGCCTACCCCCGTCGCCCGCACGCGAAGAAGGCTGCCCTGGTTGAAGGTCCCCGCGAAGACGGCCGAGCCCGGCCCCTTCTCGGCCGGGACCGACTCGCCGGTGATCGCGCTCTCGTCGATTGCGCCGTGGCCCTGCACGACTTCACCGTCCACCGGCACCTGCGCACCCGGCTTGATCAGCACGACCTCGCCGGCGCGGACCTCGTCGGCCGGCACCGTGACGACGTCGCCGGAGCGTAGCACGACCGCGGTGGCGGGGGCCACATCCAGCAGTGCCTCGATGGCGCGGCGCGTACCGGCAAGCGTGCGCGCCTCCAGGTAGCCACCCAGCGCGAAGAGGAAGGTGACCGCGGCGGCCTCCCACACCTCTCCGATGATCAGTGCGCCCACCGCCGCGATGGTGACCAGCACTTCGATTCCGAGATGACGCACGCGGACCGCGGCCCATGCGCGGGTGGCGATGTCGCCACCCGCCAGGAGCGCCGCGGCCGTCATGAGCGCCGGGCCCGCCTCCGACCAGCCGACGACTCGCCCGGCCACGAGCGCGAGCGCGATCAGCACGCCACTCGTCGCGGTGATCCACTTCCGCCGCTCGGCCGGGTCGTTCCAGATTCTTGCGACGTTCATGGCTTCCTCCCTAGAAGGGGCTCACCTTCGACGCATAGCCCGCATCCCGTACTGCCTGGACCAGCGCCTCCATGGAGACGAGCGCCGGATCGTGCTCGACCTCGATCTTGCCGCTGTTGAAGTGGACCTTCGCCCGCTCGACCCCGTCCAGCCGGCCCAGCGACTTCTCGATCTTCGCGACGCAGGACGGGCAGTTGAGCTCGCGGCTACGCAGAATCGTCTTCATGGTCTCCTCCTTCACCCGGTTCATCGTCCTCATGATCTCCTCCCTTTCCCCACGGCCCCATCGCCTCGAGCAGTGGGCAGTCACCCGTCGGCCCGGTGCCCCCACGGCACTGCCCGGCCAGGTGCTCCAGTGCATGCCGGATCCGCTGAAGGTCCGCGATCCGGGCGTCGATGTCGGCGATCTTGGCCTCGGCACGTGCCTTCACCTCATCGGCCGTGGTGTCTGGGTCGGTGCGAAGCTCGAGGAGCTCGGCGATCTCCGACAACGTGAAGCCCAGCTCCTGGCCCCGGCGGATGAACCGGAGCCGGTCCAGATCGTCGCGCGTGTACTCGCGGTAGCCCGACTCCCGTCGCCTGGGCTCGGGAAGCAGCCCGCGCCGCTCGTAGTAACGCACCGTCTGCACGTTGACCCCGGCACTCCGGGCGAGCTCTCCGATCCTCATCCTCTCCATTCCGGCCTCCTGGTTCGGTCCGCACACACAAGGTAAACCCTGTACCATGGTATAGAGTCAAGGGGTGTATCACCCCTCTGCACCCGCCGCTGGTCCCGCGCCGGGTCCGCCACTACGTTCCCCTCGATACCGGGGCGAGTGTCGGGGTTCGGATCGGACTCCGGCTTCGATTCGCGTCCGGCCGCCGAACGGCCCGGAACGGGATCGGCGCCCTCGACACAGAACACGTTTGCGGGAGTGCGCTCCAGCCGGATTGGGTGAGGAGGATACGATGAAGGGCGACGACGCGCCCTCGAAGACCGCGACCGGTGGTGGGCTTCGCCGCGAGGTCGGTCTGGCGGGCGCGATCCTGCTCGGGCTGGGCTCGATGGTGGGGACGGGCGTGTTCGTGAGCACCGGCCTCGCGGCGGGCATAGCGGGGCCTGCGCTCTTGGCCGCAACGTTCCTCGCGGCGCTGGTCGCCACGGCGAACGGGCTCTCCAGCGCGCAGCTCGCGGCGGCCCGCCCGGTGAGCGGCGGGACGTACGAGTACGGCTATCTCTGGCTCTCGCCGGCGTTCGGCTTCACGGCGGGGTGGATGTTTCTCCTGGCCAAGAGCGCATCCGCGGCCACGGCGGCGCTGGGGCTGAGCGGCTACCTGCTCGGGCTCGCGCGCGATGCGGGAGGAGCGACAGCTGGGGCCGAGCTTCCAGCGGGGGCCGCGCAGGCGGCGCTCACGCAGGCGGCGCTCGAAGGGCAGGCGCTGGTCGAGCGGCTTTCGTGGGGCGTGGTCCCCTCCCTACGGGTGGCGGTGGCCGTGGCCGCGGTCGTCGCGATCACCGGTTTCGTGGCCGGCGGGATCCGGCGCTCGAACCGGGGCAACGCGATCATCGTGACGATCACGCTCGCCGGGCTCGCGTTTCTGATCGCGGCCGCCCTCCCCGCGGTGATCCCGGAGCGGCTCGGCAATTTCACGCCGTTCCTGCCAGGTGGCGAGGAAGGCGGTGTGGCGGCCCTGCTCCACGGTGCGGCGCTCATGTTCGTCGCCTTCACCGGGTACGGGCGGATCGCGACGCTGGGCGAGGAGGTGCGGGAACCGCGGCGCGTGATTCCGCGCGCGGTCGTCCTGACCATGATCGTCGTGTCGGTCCTCTACCTGGGCGTGGCGTTCGCCGGTGTCGGTGTGCTCGGTGCCGAGGCGTTCGGCCAGGCGGCGGAGCGGACGGTGGCGCCGCTCGAGACGGTCGCGGAGGCGCTCGACCGGCCGGTCCTCTCGCGGATCGTCGCCGTGGCGGCGGTCACCGCCATGGCGGGCGTGCTCCTCAATCTGGTGCTCGGGCTCTCGCGCGTGCTCCTCGCCATGTCCCGCCGCGGCGATGCGCCCGCGTTCCTGGGCCGAATCGATGCAAAGCTCGGCAGCCCGGTCGCGTCGGTGTGGAGCTGCGGTATTCTGGTCGCGGCGATCGCGCTCATCGGCAACGTGCGTATCGCCTGGTCGTTCAGCGCGTTCACCGTACTGGTCTACTACGCCATCACGAACCTGGCCGCGCTGCGCCTCCCGGCGGAGCAGCGCATGTTTCCGCGCTGGGTCGCGGCCGCGGGGCTCGTCGGCTGCCTCTCGCTCGCGTTCTGGGTCGAGGCGCGCGTCTGGCTCGTGGGGCTCGGCCTCCTCGCACTCGGGCTCGCGGCGCACCTGGCGCGGAGGCGGTGGCGGAGATCCGCGTGATCGGTAGACACGATATTACGCGTCAATCACAATCTGGAGACGACGATGCACTACCTGCTGTTCTATCAGACCGCGAAGGACTACCTGGAGCGGCGTGGCGAGTACCGCGCCCGCCACCTGACGCTCCTCTGGGAGGCGCACGACCGCGGCGAGCTGGTGCTGGCCGGCGCCTTCGCCGATCCGCCGGATGGCGCGGTCTTCCTCTTCCAGGGTGACTCGCCCGAGGCGGCGGATCGCTTCGCGAAGGAGGATCCGTACGTGGCCAACGGCCTCGTCGAGCGGTGGTGGGTCCGCGAGTGGACGACGGTCGTGGGCAAGGACGCGGCATCGCCCGTCCGGCCGGACGCGAGCTGAGCGCCCGGACGCCTAACATCCGTGGGCGGCGCACTCGACCTCACCTTGACCGCACCGCCCACGGACGATCGATGCCGGGCCGGCGCTAGCGGTCGGCCGCCGTCACGGTGCGCGGTACGGAACCCACCACCTCCCGGCGCGCCGCGACGTCGCCGTTCGGCACCACGACCGCGACCCACGGCGCGTCCCTATCGCTCATGCGCGCACGCCACTCGATGCGCGCCTCCTCTCCGGCACGGAGCGTCAACGTCCGCTCGGATTCGTCCACGACCAGATTGTGGTGGCGCAGCGCGAAGGTGTGGGTGCCGGTGGCGGTGCCTGCGGCGGTGAGCCGGATCGTGACGGTGCCGTCGGCGCCGGTCTCGCCCGTGACGGTGAAGTCGAACGCGGAGCTGGCACGCCCCGCGAGGCTCGGCGCACGCCCGACGCCGGCGGTCGGCACGTCTCCGCCGCCACGGCCGGCCGTCGCCGCGACGTGCGCCGAGCCCAGCGTCGGCGCCGTCAACTCCTCCATCAGCCACAGCCAGCGGCCGACCGGGTGCACCCAGACTTCCTTGTAGACGTACATGTTCTGCGGCGGCCAGTACGGCACGTCGCCGGATCCGCGAGTCTGCATCCCCACGGGCAGCGCGCCGACGAGGTCGCCGGAGGAGACGCTGTACTGCTGCGTCCAATCGTAGCCCTCGCCGTACATCGTGCTCTGCGAGAACGGGTTGCGGCCGACGATCCACTGCGCCTGCTTCTGCGCGAGCTCGGCGGCATCACGGTCGCCGCGCACGCGGGCCGCGGTGGCGAGCGCCTTGGCCTGTGACAGAAGCACGCCGTAGTTCCCACGGCGGGTGAACCAGACCGGGAAAGCGCGCAGATACCAGCCGTCGCCCATCGGCATCCCCTGGAGCACCTGTTCGCGGTACGCCTCGGGCGTGGCTCTGTAGCGGTCCAGCGTCCAGGGCATGTGCAGGTGGTCCGTGTCGCGATAGACGTAGGCGGGAAGCACGCCGTACGGCTCCGTCGTACGCGACGTCGTCTTCTGATACTCGGCGTAGAGTGCGACCGTCGCGTACCACTCCATCCACTCCGGGTGGTCGGGGAGCGTCTCGATCAGCCGCGCCAACGCGACGATCGGCGCCTGGTCGTTGCCGCGGTGGAACTGGTGGAAGAGCGTGTCCTGGTCCGGGCCGGTCCAGAAGAAGCCGGCGAGCGGGAACTCGCTGCCCACATGGCTCTTCTGCTGCGAGGCGACGATCGTTCGGGCCAGTTCGACGGCTTTCTCCGCGTATTTCGGCTCGCCCGTCGCCTCGAAGAGTTCGAGCGAGGCCAGGGCGCCGATGCCGGAGAGCTCGACGGGGTGGGCCAGGTAGGCGGGCGTGCTCCACGTCTCCGGGCTCTCGACGCCGACGATGGCGTGGCGCCAGTCGTCTTCGGCGATGCGCAGCGCGCGTGCGGCGAGCTCCGGGTCGCGATCCTTCATGACCCGCGCCGCGATCGCGGCGGCCGCCGCCGCGATGTAGTTCACGTTCGGGTTGTTCAGCGCCTCGCGGGTGCGGTCG
>CALKIP010000299.1 GCA_937995995.1 uncultured bacterium | reverse complement strand
TACGTTCCGGCATCCAACCGACGAGCCACGAGTCCACGCGCACCCAGTCGGAGCCCACGCACGGGAGTTCACCATGAAAGGCATCATCCTGGCCGGCGGACTCGGCACCCGACTTCGCCCGCTGACCGAGGTCACGAACAAACATCTGCTTCCGGTCTACGATCGACCGATGATCCACTACCCGATCGAGAAGCTGGTCGAGGCGGGGATCGAGGACATCTTGATCGTGACGGGCGGCAATCACGCGGGCGACTTCCTGCGCCTGCTCGGCAACGGCCATGCCTTCGGGCTGAAGCACCTCAACTACACGTACCAGCAGGGCGAGGGCGGGATCGCCGAGGCGCTGGGCCTCGCCGAGCACTTCGCCGATGGCGGTCCGGTCATCGTGATCCTGGGCGACAACCTCTTCGAGGATTCGCTCGCGGAGTCGATCCGCCGCTTCCGCCACCAGGGCGAGGGCGCGAAGATCATGATCAAGGAGGTCGACGACCCGGAGCGCTTCGGCGTCGCCGAACTCGACGGTGATCGCGTGGTGCGGATCGTCGAGAAGCCGAAACGGCCCGCCTCGCGTTACGCCGTCACGGGCGTCTACATGTACGATTCGCGCGTGTTCGACATCGTGAAGACGCTCGAGCCGAGTGCGCGCGGAGAGCTGGAAATCACCGACGTCAACAACCGCTACATCGAGTGGGGCGCACTGACGTACGAGGTCCTGGACGGCTGGTGGACCGATGCCGGCACCTTCGAGAGTCTGTACCGGGCGAGCACGCTGGTGCGCCAGGCGCGGTCGGCGGGGAGCGGCGAGGCGGGTGCGGTCCCCGGCGCCGGGTCCGCCGCAGCCGTCGCCCTCGACGGTGACCCCGATGAAGCGACGTCTCGTCCCGACGTGATTCACGCACAATGAAGCTCAGGATCAGCGACGCTGCGATCCCGGATGTGAAGTTGATCGTTCCCGCGCGTCACGCCGACGACCGTGGCTTCCTGTCCGAGGTGTACGCCCGCGACGCGTTCCGAGAGGCGGGGCTGGACGTCGACTTCGTGCAGGAGAACCACTCCTTCTCCACACATCGCGGCACGGTGCGCGGGCTGCACTTCCAGCGTCCGCCACACGCCCAGGGGAAGCTGGTGCGGGTCAGTCGCGGCGCGATCCTGGACGTGGCCGTCGACCTGCGCGCGGGCTCGCCCACCTTCGGCCGCCACGTGGCGGAGATCATCAGTGCCGAGGCGTGGAACCAGATCTACGTGCCCGCCGGTTTCGCGCACGGATTCTGCACCCTCGAGCCGGACACCGAGGTGATCTACAAGCTGACGGATGTCTACGCGCCCGAGTGCGAGGGCGGCCTGCTCTGGAACGACCCCGCACTCGGCATCGCGTGGCCGGTCGGGCCCGACGAGGCGATCCTCTCGCCCAGGGACCGGAACCATCCGACGCTGGCGGAATTGGAAAGGGAGATTTTCGCGTGAACGTCCTCGTGACCGGAGGTCTCGGCTTCATCGGCAGCAACCTGATCCGGCTCATTCGGGCCGAGCGTCCATCGTGGCGCGTGGTGAACCTGGACCTGGTGACCTACGCGGCGAACCCCGAGAACCTGGCCGGCGTCGAGGAGGGCGAGCGCTACCGCTTCGTGCGCGGCGATGTCGCCGACAGGCGGCTGGTTGTCGACCTCTTCCGCGACGAGCGCTTCGATGCGGTCATCCACTGCGCCGCGGAGACGCATGTCGACCGCTCGATCACGGACGGCGGCCGTTTCCTCCGCACGAACGTGGAAGGCACACTGGTACTCCTCGAAGCGGCACTGGAAGCCGGCGGCGTACGGCACCTGCAGATGGGCACCGACGAGGTGTACGGCACGCTCGCGCCGGACGACCCGTCGTTCACCGAGGAGACGCCCCTCGCGCCGCGCTCGCCGTACAGCGCGAGCAAGGCCGCCGCGGACCAGATGGCGCTCGCCTTCCACCACACGCACGGGCTCGACGTCGTCGTAACCCGCTGCTCGAACAACTACGGGCCGTACCAGAACCCCGAGAAGCTGATCCCGCTCATGATCACCTCGGCGCTCCGCTCGCTCCCGCTCCCGGTCTACGGTGACGGGCGGCAGCGGCGCGACTGGATCCACGTGACCGACCACTGCCGCGGCGTCCTCCACGCACTCGAGGCGGGTCGCGCGGGAGAGGTCTACAACCTGGGCGGAGCTGCGGAGCGCAACAACCTGGACGTCGTGCGGCAGGTCGTATCTCTCGTCGGCGCCGACGAGGCGCTGATCACCTTCGTCGCGGATCGGCCGGGCCACGACAGGCGCTACAGCGTAAGCTTCGAGAAAGCGGAGCGGGAGCTCGGCTGGCAGCCGCGTAGAACCTTCGAAGAGGGACTGCGCGAGACGGTGGCGTGGTACCGCGAGAACCGGGGGTGGTGGAGCGGCAGCGCGGCGCAGGCGTACGAGGAGAGTCGCGAGCGGATCGCGGGGTGGGCGGAGCGCGAGAAACAGCCGCGGTAGGTTGCCCGCGGGCTACTTGCGAGTAACGGCGCGGCCGTTGTAGACGCCATTCGGCGCATCCTCCCCGGATGGCGCCGCGCGTGGCAGAGTCGATCGCACGACCGACAGCTTCTGCTGTCCCCCGAAAATGGCGTCGGAGCACAACCAACCGTTTCTACTGACAACCGACCACGACGCCATAAGCCCACCTCAGAGCCGTACGTCGAAGCGCGCCTGACGCTCGGGTGTCGGCTGTAGGTACTCCTGGACCCCAGGCCGTCGGCGCTCGAGGTCGCGGATCGACTCTCGCGTCTCATCCCTCAGTCGGGCCAGCTTCTCGCGCAGCCGGGCGTCGTGCTCCCTGCACGTCTCGAGTAGCAGTCGAACCTCACCCAAGAGATGCTCGACTTCACGGGCGCCTTCGTCGGCAGTGTGACCGTAGGCCAGGCCACCGAGTGCGGCCATCGCGAGTGCCTCATCGGCATCCTCGTCGCCTCCGGCAGCCCCCACGCCCGGGTCCTCGTCGGCGTCGATGCGACGGGCGAGCTCGTCGCGCTCCTCGGCCAGGGAGCGGAACCGATCCAGATCATCGGCATCGACCGCCTCGATCTGGGCGACGATGAGCTCGGCGTAGCGGGCGTACCCTGCCCTCCGGCGCCGCAGCGCGCCGACGGAGCGTGTCACGCGCCTGCCCCCGCGTCGCCCGTGCCGCCGTTCGCCCCGGCCTGTGCCATCGCCGCCGCCTGAGCCCATGCCTCGTGCAGCGATGCGACCATTTCGATCACGCGTGCCAGGCGCTCACGGTCCAGCGTTCGGCCGATCTCCATGAGCTCGCGCGAGAAGAAGCCGTAGAGCCCGGCGAGGCGCGAGGCGATCTCGCCCCCTGCATCGAAGTCGAGGGAGGAGAGCAGCTCGAAGACGATTTCCGATGCGCTGCCGAGGCTCTCTGCCTTCCCCTCCAGGTCGCCGGCCTCGATCTGGGCGGAGGCGCGGCGGAGGTGGACGAGGAGCCGCTCGTAGAGCAGAGGCACGAGCCCCTCTCGCCTGCTGCTCATGACGCGTACCTGCTGATACTGCTGGTACGCCGTTCCACTGCCGTTCCGTTTCATGACCGCCTGTCCGGTCCGGGTTTCGTTGTCACTTCCGTCGGGTTCTTCGTAGCGGCTCGGCCGGCGACTCCGAGCCCCTGGGGGTCTGCGCTCCGCCGGTGTCCCCCGGCGCGTTCTCCGGAGCGACCTCCAAAGCGATCGGAAGGCCGCATCACTTGCTGCTCAGCGAGGCGAGCTGCGAAGCCAGCCACTGGGACTGCGACTGCGCGTTGGCGAGCGCCTCCTCCATGGCCGTGAAGCGGCGGATGAGCTGCTCCCTGCGCCGCGCGAGCCGGTCCTCGAGATCCGAGATCCGGTCGTGAAGTGCAGAGACGCTCGTGTCGAGCCGGTCCACGATCGAGCGGATCGATCCATCGCCGGAGCCGGTGAGGATCCTGGCGGCGCGCCGGACCTCGTCGGCGATGCCGCGGCTGAAGGTGATCTCACCGATGGCGCCAGTCTCTGTACCGTCGTAGCGGACGATCAGCCCCTCGACCGCGGAGTCCCGGGCACCGGTGAGCGTCCGGCCGGAGCCCGTGGCCGCGAAGCCGCCGATCGTGCCCTGCACATCCTCACCGGCGTAGCTGCCCGCCGCGAGCCCGAGTGATGCTGATCCGTCCGCTCCACCCGCGGTGAACGAGATCTCGAAGCCCTCGCCGGAACCGTAGAGTTCGTGGTCTAGTCGGAGCTGTCCGCCGTTGTCGCCCGCCGTGATCCTCACGGCCGAGCGCCCTTCGACCGCCACGTCGAGGGTGCCGAACGGGTTCTCGCCTCCCGCGACGTCCGCGCTCAGCGTGAGCTTGAGCAGGCTCGATCCCGTCTCCCTGGCCCTGGCGGTGAGGACGCCATCCTCGATCGTGACGTCGACGCCGGCCCCGAGCTCGGCCTCGATCGCCTCGGCCAGCGAGCCCAGCGTCTGCGTGCTCGCATCGCTCACGGTGAACGTCGAGACGAACGACTCGCCGTTCGTGCGCGTGCCGGAGAAGGTGATCGTCGAACCGTCCTCGAAGCCGGCGGAAGTCCCATCGGCGCGATACAGCTCGGCGAAGGTCGTCGAGGCATCGGCGGTGACCGTCCCGGCGGCATCGGCAAAGAGCGCCGCCGACGTGGCCAGGGTGTGCCGCGTCGCGGTGCCGAATTCACTGTTCAGCGCGGCGACGATGTCGGCCATCGTCATCCCGTTCGCGAGCTGCACCGCGTAGGACTTCCCGCTCCCCAGATCGCGTACGGTGAGCGTGTCGGGTGTGCCGTCGTCGACGTACGTGCCCGTGAAGCCCGTGCCCACGATGGAGGCCGTTGCGGCCGGCCGCGTGATCTCGACCGCGTAGCTTCCCGGGCGGGTCGCATCGCTGTGGGTGATGTAGTCGAGCGACGAGTTCGACGCGCTGCCGTGCACGCCGAAGAGGCGCATCACGGCGCCCGGATCGGTCCGGATCGCCGATTCCAGCGCCGAACTGTCCAGAGTGTAGCGGCCCGTCTTGTCGATCTCGATCCCGACGTCGGCCAGGCGGACGAAATCGCCGGCGACGCCATCGGCGATGCGCGTCTCGAGCGCCTGGCGCAGCGTGGCCTGCATGCTTCGCAACACCGAGTCGCCGGAGAGCGGAGGCCGCGCGGCGCCTTCCACGCCCGACGAGGTCTGGCTCTTCACGAAGTCGGCGACGGCGTTGTAGGCGTCGATCATTCCCTTGACGGCGCCGACGGCTTTCTGAACGTCCCGCTCGATGGCGACGGTCACGGTCGTGTCCGGGCTTGCCGCCTTCAGATCGAGCGTGAGGCCCGGGATCGCTTGGTCGATCACGTTCCCGGCGTGCCGCAGGTAGGTGCCGTCGATCTCGACCTCGGCGTCCGAGCCCGCGGTGATCTGCCGAGCGCGGCCCGCCTGCGCGACGTCCATCGCACCGAAGTCGAGCGTGCCGCCGCCCTCGTTGTGCGCGACGACCGAGAGCGAGAGCCGGCTGTCGCCGCCCTGGTCGTCGGTCAGGGTGAGGCGCCCGTCGGCGGAGATCGACGCGGTGGCCGTGCGACTCCCCGCACCGAAGCCGTCGGTGGCATCGTTCAGCCGGTCGAGGAGGTCCTGGAGCGTGTCCCCCGCCCCGACCGTGTACGTGATCTCGACCGCCGAGCCATCGCCGCGGGTGCCGGCGAGGGTGAGCGTGTCGCCCACCTGTACGCCTGCGCTCCGGCCATTCACCCACAAATCGGCCAGGAGCGTATCGGCGGTGGCGGGAGTTGCGGCGTCGCCCGCGGTGAGGACGCCGCCTTCGAGCCGCTGCGAAACGGCACCGCGCCCGGCGGTGAGCACACCGAGCGCCTCGAGGATCCGGTTCTCGTCGCCGAAGGCGGTGGTACCGGAGATCTCGAGCCGCTGCACCGTAGCCCCGTCCGCCTCTTCGGAAACGACGTTGGCCTGCACTCCGCTCCCCGCGGCGGCCGCGGCAGCGTTGATCGCCTCGGCGACGTCGGCGAGCGACATCGTCGCCAGATCGATCGTGGCCGAAAACTGCGCGGCGCCGCTCCCGAACGTCACCGAACCGGCCAGGTTCGACGAGGCGAAGCCGCGGAGGGTGGCGACGGCCGTCGTCGCATCCTTGAAGCCGTCGCTCCTCGCGCCGCTCGACGTCGCGTGCTTGATCGAAGTCGAGGCGTCGACGAAGCCGAGTGCGCGCAGCACGCCGGCCGCTCCGTCGACCAGGTCGATCCCGGCCGCGCCGGTCTGCGAGGCGGTAAGGATCAGACGGTACTGGTCCGCGCCCGTCGACAGCACGGAGGCGGTCACGCCCGACGCGTTGCGACCCGTGTTCGCGGCATTGATCCGCTCGACGATGTCGTTCAGCGAATCCGTCGCCTCGACCTCGACCCGGACTCCTCCGACCAGGAACTCGCCCTCGTAGCCCAGCGCTTCGGTCCGCGAGGCGACCACCGCGCCGCTCAGCTTCTCGGCGGCCGCGAGCCCCAACACGCGCACGGCGTGCGTCCCCGGCGCGGCGTTCCCGGAAGCGGAGACGGAGAGCGGCGCCGAGCCGCCCTGCCCAATCCCGCCCAGCGACGTCGTGAAGTGCCGGAACGCGGAGCCCGTGCGAAGCGCGTCCGCGGCGTCCATGAACGCCGTGACCCTGGACTCGAAGGTCGACCAGGCGCTCGAGCGCGACTCGGTGGTCTTGATCCGGGACTCGAGGAGCTGCGCGGGGCGGCGCTCCAGCGCCATGATCTGGTCGATCATGTCCCGCCACTGGATCCCGCTCGCGATTCCGCTGAACGATGCGATGGAGCTCATGGTGTCGGTTCAGTGCGTGCCTACGGCGAGCCCCGGAGCCGGCGAGCCGGCCCCGGGGCGATCGGCCGTACGGTGAGCGACTACTGGAGGAGCCGCAGCACCATCTGCGGGGCCGCGTTCGCCTGCGCCAGCATCGCCGTGCCGGCCTGCTGCAGGATCTGGTTCCGCGTGAACTCCGTCATCTCCGCCGCCATGTCGGCGTCACGGATCGTGGACTCGGCCGCGGCCACGTTCTCGATCATCGTCCGGACGTTCGCCGTGGCGAAGTCGATCCGGTTCTGCGCGGCGCCGATGCTGCCGAAGGCCTCGGCGATCCGGTCCAGGGCAGTGTCGATGTTGCCGATAGCCGTCTGGGCACCGGCCTTGTCGGCCAGTGAATCGGCGTTGATGCCGAGTGTCGCGAGCGACAGGTCGAGCGAGCCGAGCGTGACGTCATCGGCCCCTGCCCCGCCACCGGCGCCCTGCTCGCCGCTCACGCTGACCATGAAGGTGACAGGGGCGTCCGTCACTACGAGGTCACCGAGGTCTGCGCCTACCGCCAGATCGGTCGTCGTGACCTCGATGCCGAACTGATCGAAACGCCACGTCTGGGCGCCCTGGCCACCATCCACGGTGACGTCGCCGATCGTCTGCGCGTTTCCAGCTCCGTCGGTGAGCGTGACGCTGTCCGCCGTCGCGGAGAGTGTGTAGGTCCCTGCCGCCGCGCCGTCGATACGGACGGTATTCGCGCTCACGCCTGCAACGCCGAGGAGCGTGCTCGCCGCGCCGGTGTCGAGTTGATTCCCGAACGACCCGTCCAGTAGCGTGCTGCCCTGGAACTTGGTCGTGGTCACGATGCGAGAAATCTCTTCCTGAAGCTGCGTGAATTCCGCATCGATCTGCGCGCGTCCAGCATCCGAAACGTTGTCCGAAGCCGCCTGAACCGCCAGCTCCTTCATCCGCTCGACGATGCCCTGGATCGTCTGCGTCGCACCCTCGGCGATCTGCAGCACCGAGTTGGCCTGCTCCGCGTTGCGCGCCGCCTGCTGCAGCCCGCGCACGTCCGCGCGCAGCCGGTTGGCAATGCCCAGCCCCGCCGCGTCGTCCGCGGCACGGTTGATCCGGAAACCCGAGGAGAGACGGCCGATCGAACGCTGCACGGCCGTGTTCGTCTGGCTCAGGATACGCTGCGTGTTGATCGCCGGAACGTTGGTGTTGATGCGCATTGAGGTTCTCCTTCCATGTGAGTTCGCGCGACGGAGCGTCCTTGCTCCGTTCGGGCCGGTCACCACACCGGCCGCTGACAGGAGTATCGACCCGCTTCGGGAGAACTTGAGCGTCGGCTGGCGGCGGGGCGGTTTCGTTGACGCTACTCGGCGCGCGGCTTAGCTTTGGCGCGTCCACCCGGGCAAACGCATTCTCGCCCGCCTCGCCGTGGGAACACGGTCCGACGACTTCACGCCGGCGGCCTCGCCATGGAAGTCTTCGTCACGAGACAGCCGATCTTCGACCGCGACGAGCGAGTCGTGGGCTATGAGCTGCTCTACCGCGACAACCGGCGGAGCGAGCGGGCGCCCTCTATGGTGTCGACGGAGATGGCGCACTCGATCCTGGTCGATGCCTTTCTCGGGATCGGGCTCGAGAACGTGACCCACGGCAAGCCGGCGTACATCAACTGCGACCGCGAACTGCTCCTCTCCGGCAACCTGGAGCTCCTCGACCCGCGCCAGGTCGTCCTCGAGGTGCTGGAGACGGTCGAGCCGGACGCGGAGGTGGTTGCGGCGTGTCGTCGCCTCGTCGACGCGGGGTACCGCATCGCACTCGACGACTTCGCCTCCGTCGAGCGGCTCCAGCCGCTCCTCGAGATGGCGGAGATCGTGAAGATCGATGTCCTGACGTGGACCGAGGCGGAGCTGGAAGCGCTCGTCGCGCTCCTGAGCGTGTACGAGGTTCGGTTGCTGGCCGAAAAGGTGGAATCGACGGAGGTGCGCGAGCGGTGCCTGCGCCTCGGCTTCGAGCTCTTCCAGGGGTTCCTCTACAGCCGCCCCGAGATGCTCTCGCGGCGCGATGTCTCGACCAGCGAGCTGCAGGTCCTGCGCGTGCTGAACCTGGTACGCGACCTGGACGTTCCGGACACGCGGATCGAAGAGGCGATCCGCGTCGATGTATCCCTCGTCTACAAGCTGCTGCGAATGGTCAATTCGGCGGCGGTCGGTGGGCGCGGGGTCCGCTCGCTCGGGCACGCGATCCGGCTGCTCGGGCGGCAGGCGCTCTACCGGTGGCTCGCGATGCTGGTCGTCGCCTCGGCGCGGGGCCGCGGCGGGCTGGACCGGGAGATGGCGCAGACTGCACTGGTCCGGGCGCGCTTCTGCGAGTTGATCGCGCGGCGCACCGAGCGACGTGGCTCGGGGCCGTCGCTCTTCCTGGCCGGCCTCTTCTCGCTCCTCGACCTTCTCCTCGCCACGCCGATGGAGGAACTCCTCGGGCAGATCGAGCTGGACGAGCCGATCCGTGCTGCGCTGCTCCACCGAGCCGGCACGTTCGGCGCGATCCTGGAGTTGGTCGAGGCGTACGAGAACGGGCTCTGGGAGGCGGTCCCGCGACTCGCCTCCGCGGTACCGATCCCCGAGGACCAGCTCACGCCGCTCTACCTGGAGGCGCTGGCCTGGGGCCAGGTGAATCCACCAGGGCTGGAGCCGTGACGGGGGCCGTCAGTCCGCGCCCAGGAGAGGCCGGCGATCGCGGATCGCGCGGATCAGCGCCGCGTTCGGCTCCTTGAACGGGAGCAGGATGGTGACCCGCCGGTTGGCGGGCGCCGTCGGGTCGTCGGGGACGCGGAGCTTGCGATCCGCGTAGCCGCGGACCTCGAGGATGCGGTGCGCCGCGAGTCCGTTCGCCTCCACGATGCGACGCGCCGCGTTGGCGCGGTCGACGGAGAGCTCCCAGTTCGAGTAGCCTTGGCGGCCGAACGGCTGTGCGTCGGTGTGGCCCTCGATCATCGCGTCGTTCTCGAGCCGCTCGAGCTCTCGCGCGATGACGCCGAGCACCGTTTCGGCCGCAGGCAGGAGGCGGTTGGAGCCGAGTTCGAAGAAGGTCCCCTGCCCTCCCGACTCGAGCAGTTCGATGCGCAGCCCTTCCTCGGTGATCAGGATCTCGACGTGTGCGGTCAGCCCGTCGAGTCCCCCGAGCTCCTCGAGGCGCGCCTGGATCCCGGCGCGGACGTCCTCGAACTGCTGCCGCTGCCGCTCGCGGTTGATCATGCTGATGCGACGGAGCTCCGATTCGACCGGCGTGTTGCCTACGGCCAGGACGTTGGTCCCCGAGCCGTAGGCCTTTTTGTAGCCGACCGGGTCGTTGAAGTACCCCTCGATCAGCTCCCTCACGCCCGACTCCATCCCCATGATCCACATGACGAGGAAGAACGCCATCATCGCGGTCACGAAGTCGGCGTAGGCCACCTTCCACGACCCGCCGGACTGGCCGTGGCTGCGCTTCGGCTTCTTGCGGATGACGATGACGGTCTTCCCGCTTTCTCGACCCTCGGACATGCTAGCTCCTCTTCTTCCGCGTCAGCTCCTCGAGCTCGGAGAACGACGGACGGTCTTCGGGCTCGATGCTGCGCCGGGCGAACTCGACCGAGGTGATCGGCGGGTCTCCCCGGGCGAAGGAGAGGAGGGCCGTGCGGACACACATCATGTAGGCATGCTCGGCGCGCATCCGTCCCTCGATCGCCTGGGCGAGCGGCCCCATCACGCCGTAGGCGAGGAGGATGCCGACGAAGGTGCCGACGAGGGCGGCCGCGACGCTCTGGCCGATCTCCTCGGGCGAGCCGCCGATGCGACCCATCGTGATGATGACGCCGAGCACGGCGGCGACGATTCCGAAGCCCGGCATCGCATCGCCGATCCGGTTGATCGACGTCGGGACGACCATCGCCTCCTCGTGGTACTGCTCGAGGTCCATGTCCAGGATCTCGCTGAGGTGATGGTCCTCGACGGCGCCGGTCAGCAGCACCTTCATCGTATCGGCCAGGAAGTAGAGCGCGCGCTCGTTCTCGTAGAACGTGGGGTACTTCTTGAAGAGCTCGCTCGTCTCCGGCGACTCGACGTGTGACTCGATCCCGACGAGCCCGTCGCGTCGCGCCGCGTAGAAGATCTCATAGAGGACCTGGAGCAGCTCGGCGTAACTCTCGCGGTTGAAACGGCTCGGCTTGAGGAGCGCGAGCGTCTCGGCGAAGATGCGCTTGACGACCGTCGGCTTGTTGCCGACGACCATCGCACCCACACCTGCGCCGCCGATGATGATGAACTCACTGACCTGCATGAGTACCATCACGCTCCCGCCG
>CALKIP010000298.1 GCA_937995995.1 uncultured bacterium | reverse complement strand
GTACTGGCCGGGGCGGCGCTCGGGTTGAAGAGCCGCGCAGGGGAACTCGCGGCGGCGGTCCGGGGCGAGACGGTGGTTACGACCTCGTCGTCAGAAGTTCCGGAGGCGGCCGGGAGGTCGGCGTGAGTTCGGAGCCGCGCGGGTGGGGACGGCGTGGGCCGGGATGAGACGGGCGTGGTGGGGCCGGTGCACTCGCCCAGCTCGAGGAGGATCAGGCCATAGACGAGGCGTGCGGAATCCGTAGCCGCCGTCTCGAGTTTCTTCCGCAGCTCCGCCACGATGTCCCGTCCCGTCCACGCCTCGTGGAAGCGCAGCGCCGTGGCGTGGGTCGAGTTGAAGCGGATCCTCGAGCCCGGCCCGATCTCGTCCACCTCGGACGAAGCCTCGTCATGGGACCATCCGTTCATCCAGGCGAGCCAGACGCGCCAGTCCGCCTCCGGCTCGGGGAGCGGCGGTTTGGACGATGCCCGCCAGGTGGCCCCCACACCCCTTGCGAGCCAGAGCGCCGACTCGAGCAGCGCGGTGCTCGACGCGGCATGCGCGACCAGTGTATCCGCCCAACGGGCGGGGTCCAACACCATCTGCGCGATGAGGCCGAGGTCCCGGAGCCGGGGTTCCCGGGCGGTGTGCCACTGCCGGGCGAGAAGGCGGCAGGCGTCGGGGGTGCACGGCCAGTCCGTCGTGTCGGCGGTCACGGCCGGGGGACGATGCAGCAGGTGATGCTGGAGCTCTTGGTAGAGCGGATCGCGACGGAGTCCGAAGGCAAAGGCGAGACCCGGGTCATCCATGAACGGCAGCAGCAGCTCCAACTCCGCGGTGTGGAGCGGTCGGCCGGGGCGGCCGGAGCTGGACAGCAGCTCGCGGAGGACCCGGGCCGTGTCGCCCGGCTCGACGGCCTGGTCGCGTTCGCGGTCGGCGGAGCTTGGAGCCGCACCCGGCCCCGGGCGCGGACGTGCCGCATGCTCCGCCCGCCACTCGGCCTCACGGGCCCGGGCCCGGGCTTCACGGGTGGCCGGATCGAGCAGTTCCAGGCGACGGGTTCGCTCGAGGCGCGCCGGCGTCGGGAACGTCCGACCGTCCGGATAGCGAAGCACCGCGGTTCCGGCGAGCTCGGTGGTGTCGTCGCGTACGTGGTACACTCGGAGCTCGGTGTCGTAGAAATACCGTCCCCGGATCGTGCCGGATGCGTCCCGGTCCACGACGACGAGCGTGTCCAGCGTCCTCTCTCGCACGACCCGTCGCTCGGTGTAGTGGACGCGTGCACTGTCGTGAACGATCCACAGGCGGCGTCCGTCGACGATCGTATCGCCCAGCAGCGTGCTCCGGCGG
Organism: uncultured bacterium; assembly: GCA_937995995.1. GTDB lineage: Bacteria > Gemmatimonadota > Gemmatimonadetes > Longimicrobiales > RSA9 > CALBZE01. The sequence goes on along the minus strand of CALKIP010000298.1, from coordinate 6,902 downwards.
ACGCCGCGGAGCGTCGAGTGGATGCCGTCGCGCTCCGCCGCCAGGTCGAGTGTGTCCGTCCAGCTCGCTCCTCGCACGAGTCGAGGTGGGTGGAAGGCGGGCACCAGCTCCCAGGCGCGCGTCTCGTGCAGGGAGGGCAGGGGCCGCTCACCGAAGAGGTTCGGGCGCTCGAGGGTGTAGTATGGACCGTCGCGTCGTTCGGCCGTGGCGACCGCGCTCACCACGCGGCCGGCCGAATCCACCATCAGAGCGGCCGGGCCGTCCATTCTCCGACCTTCGACGAAGAGGTGGAAGGTGCGTCGGCCGTGTGCGTCGTCGTCGACCGCGGCGATGTGGATCCTGCCGCCGGACGTCTGGAATGTGGTGAATCCGGGAGCTTGCCGCCCGTGGAGCCACCGCTCGCGCACGTGTCGCTCGAACACGTACCCCGCGAGTGGGGACGTTTCGGCGGCGGCGCGGACAGGGGAGGCCGGGCGGCGTGGCGTCGTTGCGGCGCTCTGGCCGGGTGCCGGTGCCGGCAGGAGGATGCCGAGCGAGAGGACGAGCAGGATGGGCCTGTGCATTCTCCCTCACACGGAATGTTCGAGTGGTCGACCCGGCGGTCGTGCCCCGGTTCGGGGACCATGGCAGCATGCGGAGGCACGAGCCCGCGGCGGTCGACTAGCCCGCTCGTACGATACTGCGTTCAGTCGAGCCGGTACGCCAGCCCGATCCTCAACTTCCAGAGCGTTCCGGGCGCCGCCCGGTCCGGGTCGCCGGAGCGTGGGTCGCGTGGGAAGATCGTCTGGCTCACCGCGACGACGGATTCGAGCATTGCCTTTTCCCACACGCGAAAGCGTGGTCCGGCGACACCACCCACCGCGAAGTCGCTGAGCTCGCGTATCGCGGTCCCCGACACGTCTACCCACGCGAGCCGGTGCCGGGTTCCGTCAGGTCGAAGGCCTCGTTGCGGCCGAGCACGACGCCGGCGGACGCGCCGACGACGATGCCGCCTACACGTTCGAGCTCCACCGTCGGCAGCTCGAGCTCCGGAGTCTGTGCGTTCGCCGAGACGGGGAGCAGGAACGGCGAGATGAAGAAAGGGAGCAGGGTCGTCCACGAGCGTTGGATCAAGGCTGTCGACCTCGCGTGGATGGGGCGATCGGTTTCGGTCGGGCGTCGGTGTGTTCCATTGGTGAGAACGATCGAACGGGGCGGGGTTGCACACGGGGCTTCCCGGACCTCGTTTGTCCGGGCCAAGAGTGGTTCGGGTCGACCGGCAGGCTAAACGGTCTTCCGCACCGGGTTGGCCAGCGTGAGCGCCTGGAAGAACTTCGGCATCGAGTCGATCGGGTACATGAAACCCGACAGGATCACGATGGGCAGGAACATCAGGAACATCCCCATGAACGCCTCCCGCTGCGTGCGCGAGATCGTGGAGATGAGGAGTCCGGCGCCGAGACTCGCCAGGATGTAGACGCTCGATGCGGCGAGCAGGGCGAGGAAGCTGCCACGGAACGGCACGTCGAACCAGAGCAGCGCCACGGCCATGACCAGTGCGAGTTCGACGAGGACGATGACGGCGACGGGGATCGTCTTGCCGAGCATGAGCTCGCCGGGTGTGAGCGGCGAGACGACGAGCTGGTCGAGCGTACCCAGCCCTCTCTCCCGGACCACGGAAAGCGAGGTGAGCAGGAGCGACATCAGCATCAGCAGCACGCCGATGACCGCGGGCACGTTGTAGGCGCGGCTGGAGAGCTCGGCGTTGAACCACGCACGGGCGCGCAGGTCGACCCCGGCCGGAAGTGTGTGGCCGTTGCGTGCCGCGGCCTCGATCCCGAAGCGCTGCACGATTCGTGTCGCGTACCCCAGCCCTAGCCCTAGCCCTAGCCCTGCGCCAGCCCCCACGCCTGCGCCACCAGGAAGCACACCGCGAGCCCCATCGCCAGCGGGAGCAGCGTCGCCACCGCCGTCCACTTCACGCTCCCCGTCTCCTTGTAGATCGTGTAGATCGTCGTGGAGCACGGGTTGTGCAGCAGGCTGAAGAGCATGAGGCAGATGCCGGTGAGCAGCGTCCAGCCGCCGGCCTGGAGGAGCGCGCCGATCTCCGCCGCGGACTCGAGCTCGAACATCACCCCGGCGCCCTCGCCCACGCCGGTCATCCCCGTGGTCAGCACGGTCAGCATGAGGATGGTCGGGATCACGATCTCGTTGGCCGGGATCGCGACGATGTAGGCCAGGAGGATGACGCCGTTGAGCCCGACGATCCACCCCAGCGGGTCGGCGGCGCTCACGAAGTGTTCGGCCAGGCTCGCGCCCCCGACGTGGATGTTGGAGATGAGCCAGATCACCGCACCCGCCGGCACCGCGAAGGCGACGGCGCGGCCGAGGATGATCAGCGTGCGGTCGATCACGGAGGTGTAGAGCGTCTGCATGATCCGCGGCGGCCGGTACGGCGGCAGCTCCAGGCTGAACGTGCTCGCCTCGCCGCGCAGCACGGTGCGCGAGAGGAGCCACGAGGCCAGGAACATGAAGGCGACGCCGAGGAGCGCGATCGCGACGACCGCCCCCGCGGAGACCAGCCCGGCCAGGTGTGCCGGGGCCAGGGCGCCGAGGAAGATCGAGGCGATCAGGATCTGCGTCGGCCAGCGCCCGTTGCAGAGCGAGAAGTTGTTCGTGATGATCGCGATCAGCCGCTCGCGCGGGCTGTCGATCACGCGGGCGGAGACCACGCCCGCGGCGTTGCAGCCGAAGCCCATGCACATGGTGAGCGCCTGTTTGCCATGGGCACCGGCCCTGCGGAAGAGCGCGTCCATGTTGAAGGCGACGCGCGGCAGGTAGCCGAAGTCCTCGAGCAGGGTGAAGAGCGGGAAGAAGATCGCCATCGGCGGAAGCATGACGCTGACCACCCACGCCGTCGCCAGATAGACGCCGTCGAAGAGGAATCCGCTCAGCCACCACGGCATGCCGAGCGTCTCGCCCAACTGCAACAGCAGCGGGTGAACGTTGCCGACGAGCAGCGTCGCGAGCATCGACGACGGCACGTTCGACCCGGAGATCGTGAGCCAGAAGACCACCGTCAGCAGCAGCAGCATGATCGGAAACCCGGTCCAGCGGCTGGTCAGCAGGCGGTCCAGGTTGCGGTCGAAGTCGAGGCGGGCCTTCTTCAGCCCCGTCGCGACGGAGCGCTCGGCAATGGCGTGCGCCGCCGTGTAGATGCTCTCCATGAGCGCGTCGTCGAAGCCCGGGGGCAGGCCACGCCGCAGCGATGCCGCGCGCTCCAGCACGAGCCGGCGCTCGGGCGGCAGGGTGTAAGCGGCGTCCTCGAGTACCGCAGTACCGGCCGTGGGTGCCGCTCCACCGGTAGGGCCGATCGCGCTGTCGGCGGCTCCGATTGCATCGCGGGCGGCTCCGACTGCACCATTTCCTGCCTCCACGCTCCCGTCACCACCCGCGCCGGCAGCTACGCTCACCTCGCCGCCACCCGCCGAGACCTCCCGCATCCGCCCCGAAGCGTTGAGCCGGCCCAGCTCGCCGGTGCGCACCGCATCCTCCACGCGCGCGTCCGCACTCAGCAGCCGCAGCGCCACCCAGCGCGCGTTGTCGAGTTCGGGGAAGGCATCCCGCACGAGCGGTGTCAGCTCGGAGAGCGCGGCCTCGACCGCTGGGGGGTGCTCGGCGATGCGGTACGGGACGGGCCGGATGCGGCCTTCGGCGACGTCATGTACCGCCCTCAACAGCTCTTCGATTCCTTCTCCGTGGCGGGCGGCCGCCGGGATCACAGGCACGCCCAGCTCCGCGGCGAGCTTCTCCGCGTCCACCGCGATCCCGCGCCGCTTCGCTTCGTCCATCAGGTTCAGACAGACGACGACGCGGTCCGTGATCTCCAGGATCTGCAGGACCAGGTTCAGGTTGCGCTCGAGCCGCATCGCATCCACGACGACCACGGTCACGTCCGGGCGGCCGAAGAGGACGAAGTCGCGCGCGATTTCCTCATCCGCGCTCGCCGCCTGAAGCGAGTACGTGCCCGGAAGATCCACCACCTTCACGCGCTTGCCCTCGTGCGCGAAGGCGCCCTCGGCACGCGTCACCGTCTTCCCCGGCCAGTTGCCCGTATGCTGGCGCAACCCCGTGAGCGCGTTGAAAACCGTGCTCTTCCCCGTGTTCGGATTGCCCGCCAGTGCGATCAGGTAGTCCCAGCCGCGACTGGGATCCAACCCCAGCCGGACCAGCTCCTGCCCCCGTGCCGCCCGACGTGTGCGGCGCGCCGTTCTCGCCATCCTAATCCTCCCCCTCCGCCGGCTCCCGGCGCACACGGATCCACTCCGCCTGCTCACGCCGCAGCGCAATCAGTGCCCCACGGATCTCGTAGGCGACCGGGTCGCCCGACGCACTGCGCAGCTCGGCCGTGATCCGCGTGCCCGGAACCACACCGAGATCCAACAGGCGACGACGCTGTGGGCCCTGGCACACTTCCGCGATGCCGACCACCCGCGCCGACTCACCCGGCTCGAGTGCGGAGAGCGTCTCGAGGCCCGACTGCAATGACTCTGGTCCAGATGTCGCTTGCACCACACGACCCTCCAGATCTCTTACGGACATCCTTTTCTTGGCCTCTGTCTGCCCGGAACCAAAGTTTAGTCTAGGCTAATCATCCAGTGAGGTCAAGCGGCAAGGATCGTGCGAGTGTGGGCGCGGCGTGTGGGAGGCGCGTGTGGGCGCGGTTTGTCGGTGGAGAGTACCGGTGGGGTGTCAAACCGAATCCGGCGGATCCGTACGCGTACGCGTACACGTTCGCTTGCCCGTGCCCGACGAATGACGAGAACCAGGGCAGGGGCACGCGTAAGCGTACGCGTACGGGTTTCCAGATCAGTGTAATCGTTCAGGTGAATTCGGTGTTGGTGGGCACGGGCATGTGTATGCGCAGGTGAACGTGCACCTGTACGGATTCAGATACGGGTACGAATCGGCCAATCCCTTTGAGATCGGTGCCAGCAGGCAGAAGGGTGAACCGGCGTGCGGTAGGGATCTGACCTCGATGGAGGTGGAGGAGGGAAGCTACACCTCGAGTTCCACGAGCGAGCAGCTCTGGGCGTAGCCGAGACCGCGCTTGAGCGCCGGGTAGATGCGCACTGCCGCGGCGGCGAGGGTCAGGTCGGCGATGCCGCGATCGCCAACGACCGCACGGAGCCTTTCGCGCAGCGCATCATCGATCGGCTCTCCGGCGGCCACGCCGCGGCCGAAGCGATATGCATCCCGCTCGGTCGGCGGCAGGTTCTCGCCGCCCGCGATCGCTGCACGCAGGAGCTCTGCGGGTACGTCGTCGCGCCGGGCGAGGTTGAGTGCGATCCGCACGCATGGGCCGCAGTCTTCGACCAGCAGCGAGCCGATCCTGGCCAGGTGCGAGAGGTGGGCGGGCACGGCTCCGGTATGGGCAAGGAGGGGGGAGGAGCAGAGGAACTTCCAGAAGCCCGATGGCGAGGCATCGGCTATGTCCCGGGCATAATCCATCTCCTCGCCCGTATACGCTTCCAGTCTATCGATCAATCGTGAGGTGAGCATGGTCGCGTGTCCGGTCCAGTGCACATCGGGTTGATCTGGGACCTCGTCGCCAGGGCGTTCACCGTATTTGACGGCTGGGGCAGGCGATCTGTGACACCATGCATCGCCACGACCCCAGCGCGCGCTACGCCATCACCTCCCGCTCGACCCGCAAGGCCGCGGCCACGTTGCGGCCGATGATACGCTCGCGCGTCGCGCCGTTCTCGCCCAGACGCAGCGTGACCGGGCCGTCGAACGGCGCGTGCTCCAGGACGGTCACGAAGGTGCCGAGCGTCAGGCCGAGTTCGTCGAGGTAGCGCAGTAGGTCGGGGTTGTCGTCGCTGACGCGGGAGATGCGCGCACTCTCGCCCGCGTCCAGGTCGGCGAGCGTCGTCGTGTCGCCCTCGTGGATCTCGCCCTCGCGGGTCGGGATCGGCGCGCCGTGCGGATCGACGGTCGGTTCGCCGAGGGCCGCGGCCATGCGGTCGATCAGCTCGTCCGATGCGGCGTGCTCGAGGCGCTCGGCTTCGTCGTGCACGAGGTCCCAGGGATAGCCCAGGCGCTCGGTCAGGTACGTCTCGATGACGCGATGCCGGCGGATCGTGCCGAGTGCGACGCGACGCCCCTCATCCGTCAGCTTCACCCCACGATACTTCTCGTGCTCGAGCAGGCCCTGGTCGGCCAGGCGCCGGACCATCCCGCTCACCGAGGCCGGAGCCACGGAGAGCCGGCCCGCGATGTCGTTCGTGGAGGCGGCCCCGGAATCCAGCTCCAACTCGTAGATCGTCTTGAGGTAGTCTTCCACCGGGGCGGTGTAGTCGTCCGTCGTGCGCCTGGTCGTCATCCTGTCCGGTCTCCGCGGGTATCCCGCCGCCGACCATGAGGGCGGCGGCCCCGCTAATCTTGCATGAAAACTCCCGCGGTGCCACCCCGCGGCATCGTCGCCGGCACGGTCCCACCCGGCCCCGGCACGGCTCCGGCACACGCCTTCGCCGGCGAGGCGCGGACCCGTGCGTGGCCATACCCGAGGCGCAAGACGAGGTGCCCGGTGCAAGCGTCACCGTGTCGACCCGAACGGCATGAGAGCGCCATCCTGGCGATCCGCACGGTTCCTGTACAGGCGGTTCGACGAGCCGCGCCTCCCCTCTCCGACCCAGGCCCGCCAACCTATCCACCGACCCACGAACCCACCCATGCACGCGCGAATGCACCCACGCACGCGCCCAACTTGACACCCGTCCGTCCACGCGCCATGGTGTCTATGGTTTAGGCCCAACTAAAAATTAATCGTGCATACTTGGAATTAATGTTGCGGGCCCCCTGTGAGCGGCGAGTTCACAGCAAACGGAGAGGTTGGGAGGTGATGGCGCGAGTGTTGGAGG
>CALKIP010000297.1 GCA_937995995.1 uncultured bacterium | reverse complement strand
GGGCCGCCGGGATCGAGTCCGACCGCAGCGTTTCGGCCGGCCGGACGGGTTGCGGTCGGGAGAGGCGAACGGCGGGGTTCAGCCCGGAGTCTGGGAGCGCGGCGACGGGACGATCTGGTTTCCCACGATGGCCGGCATCGCGACCGTAGACCCCGCGCGAGTCGAGCCGCGGCCCCCGATCCCACCGCCGGTGATGGAGCAGGTCGTGGCGGGCGACAGCGTTTATCTCGCCCGCGCCGCACTGGAATTGCCGCCGGAGCAGCGTACCCTCGAGATGCATTTCACGGCCCCGGATTTCTTCGAGCCAGGGCGGGTGCACTTCCGCTACATGCTCGAGGGATACGACCCCGCGTGGGTCGAGGCGGGCGACCGTCGCGTGGCGTACTACACGAACGTACCCCCGGGCCGATACCATTTCCGCGTCCAGTCGTCCGACGATGGCGAGCGCTGGGGCGAGGCCGAGGGACGAGTCGACATCGCCATCGCGCCATTCTTCTACGAAACCCGGCCCTTCATCCTGCTCTGCATCGTTGCGCTCGCCTCTCTCGTGTTCGCACTTCACCGCCTGCGTGTCCGGCGGCTGACCGCTCAGCGGCAGACGCTGCTGCGCGTCGTGGCGGAGCGTGAGCGAACGGAGCGAGCGCTGCGGCGCAGCGAGGAACGGCTCCGCATCGCGCTGGAAGCGGGGCGTATGGGCGCATGGGAGTGGCACATCCCGAGTGGCGACCTCTCCTGGCCGCCATCGATGGAAGAACTCTTCGGCTTCCGCCCGGACTCGCCCCGTGATGCGTGGGACCGCCTGCGCTCGATCGTCGCCGAGCGCGACAGCGAGAGGGTCGACGCCGCACTCGACGATGTGCTGCTCACCCTTCCCGAAACCTTCGAGTTCGACTTCGGCCTCGCGGGCCCGGGCCGGGACGGCCGGCACGTGGAGGTCCGCGGCCGCATCTTCTTCGACGATAGTGGGCGTCCCGCGCGCGTGGCCGGCGTGGCCGCGGACATCACCACCCTCATGCAGGCGCAAGAAGCGTTGCGGCAGAGGGAAGAAGAACTCAGACAGTCGCAGAAGATGGAGGCCGTCGGACGTCTGGCCGGCGGCGTCGCCCACGACTTCAACAACCTGCTCAATGTGATCGGCGGCAACCTCGAGCTCGCACTCGCCGCCTTGCCCGAGGACAGTCCGATCCGCGAGGATCTGGAGGAGATCGGCCACGCCGGACGGCGTGCGGCCAGTCTGACCCAGCGTCTCCTGGCTTTCAGCCGCAAACAGGTGCTCCAGCCGCGGATCCTGGATTTGAACGAGGTGATCCGCGGAGTGGAGCGAATGCTCCGTCGCCTGATCCGCGAGGACGTCGCCCTGGAGACGTCGCTCTGCGACGGTGCGGCCCTCATCCGCGCCGACGCCAGCGGCATCGAACAGATCCTGGTCAATCTCGTCCTGAACGCACAGGACGCGATGCCGGATGGCGGTCGGATCGTCATTTCAACGAAGGTCGTCGGCGACGCGGCGGAAGGCAGCCCCGTGGACGCACCAGCGACTACGGCGCCCCACGTCGTCCTGAGGGTCACGGATACGGGCCACGGGATGGATGAGGAGACGCGTCGCCAGATCTTCGAACCCTTCTTCACGACGAAGGAGGTCGGGAAGGGCACTGGGCTGGGCCTGTCGATGGTCTACGGCATCGTACAGCAGAGCGCCGGCCGGATCACCGTGCAGAGCAATGCCGGGCGCGGCACCACCTTCACCATCTACCTGCCCCGTGTCGAATCGGTGCCGACATCGGAGGGGACGTACGCCGTGAGCACTACGGTCGGGTCAAACGGGACGGAGACGATTCTCGTCGTCGAGGATGAGGATGCCGTCCGTGCCCTGGCCCGCAAGATCCTGGTGCGTCGCGGCTACGCCGTACTGGATGCGGCCACGGGTCAGGAAGCGCTCGAGCTGTTCAGGCGCTCGGAGACAGAGATCGACCTCCTCGTCTCCGATGTCGTGATGCCCGGTATTGGCGGCCGTGAGCTAGCCGAACGGATCGCCCGCATGCGCCCAGGTATCCGCGTCCTCTTCATGTCCGGGTACGCCGAGGACGAGGTGCTGAGGCGCGGCGCACTCGACGAGGGGATCGCCTTCATCGCCAAACCGTTCTCCCCCGCGGATTTCGCGCGCCGCGTCCGCGAGGTGCTCGACGGACGGCCCGTGGGGTAGGGCGGCGCCCGACGGCTTGGAACGTGTCGTCCCGATTCCGATGCCGAGCCCGACTCCGACTCCGGCACGTCGGGCCCGGAGCGGATTCGGAATCGGCCTCGGGTCATCACGCGCTGGCCAAGGATCCCGTGGCCCCCCATTTTGTACTACCGAATTCGGCATGTTCCATGCGCGTACACTTACCCGTACGCGTGCCCGACGCTCGGACATTGCCCGCAGATCCGTGGGCAGGGGCAAGCGAAGGCGCACGCGTGAGCGTCAGGGATCACCGGGCACGCGCACCGCGGCAACGGATACGGCTCATGCGAACTCCGTAGAGCCTCGATTCGCTCCCACCAACCGTTGAACAGGAAGGTCCGATGCAGGATCCGACGTGGATCACCTTGCTGCCTCCGCTCCTCGCGATCGCGCTGGCCATCGTGACGCGGCAAGTCTTCCTCTCCCTCGCGGCCGGCATCTGGCTCGGCTGGACGATCCTGGCCGGGGGAAACCCGATCACCGGGCTGGCCCAGGCGATCGACGGCACGGTCGACGTGCTCGGCGACAGCGGCAACGCGAAGGTGATCCTCTTCACCCTCATCATCGGCGCGCTGATCGCCACGATCGAGTCTTCGGGCGGTGTGCGCGGCTTCGTGCGCTGGGTCGAAGAGCGGCGGTGGGTGAGCAGTGGAAAGCACGCCCAGGTCCTGGCATGGGTGATCGGGCTCGTCATCTTCATCGAGTCGAACATCACGGTCCTCGTCGCGGGCGCGATCAGCCGCCCTCTCTTCGACCGGTACCGGATCTCGCGCGAGAAGCTGGCCTACATCATCGACTCGACGTCGGCTGCAGTGTGCATCCTGATCCCGCTCAACGCCTGGGGCGCGTACATCCTCTCGCTCCTGGGCGAGCTCGGTGTGGAGCAGCCGCTCAGCGTGTTCGTCTCGTCGATCCCGCTCAACTTCTACGCGATCGCGGCCGTGGTCCTCGCCGGTGCGTCCGCCTTCCTGAACTTGGAGTTCGGTCCGATGCGCGCCGCACAGGCGCGGTCCGAACTGGGAGAGGTGCTCTCGGATGGCGCGACGCCGCTCCTCGATCCCGCGCAGTTCGCGGGGAGCGCCAACTGGCGCGTCACCGAGAACGCACGGAACATGATCCTGCCGATCATCGTCATGGTGCTCATGATGCCGATCGGGCTCTACATCACCGGCGGTGGTGACCTGCGCGCGGGCAGTGGCTCGACCAGTGTGCTCTGGGCCGTGCTCGCCGCCCTCGCCACGGCGTGGGCCCTGATGCTCGCGCAGAGGGCGACGACGATCGACGAGCTGACGCGGACCGGGATGCGAGGCGCGGGCGGCCTTCTGAGCCTCGCCGTCGTGCTGCTCCTCGCACTCGCTCTCGGCAACGTGGTGCGCACGCTGGGCACCGGCACCTACATCGCCTCCATCACCGCCGAGGTGATGCCGCCGGTCATCTTCCTGCCCCTCGTCTTCCTGGTCGCGGCGTTCATCGGCTTCTCGACGGGGACGAGCTGGGGCACTTTCGCCATCATGCTGCCGATCGCCGTGCCGGCGGCCGAGATGCTCGGCCTGCCCGCGGCGCCGTTCGTCGCCGCATCGCTCTCCGGTGGCGTATTCGGTGATCACGCCTCACCGATCAGCGACACGACGATCGTCTCGTCCATGGCCGCCGCGACGGACCACATCGACCACGTGCGCACGCAGCTCCCGTACGCACTCGCTGCCGCCTCGGCCGCAACGCTGCTCTTCGCGGTGACGGGCGCGATGCTGTAGCGGCGGGGCACAAGGTCACAGCGGCAAACGCGATGGTCGAATAGCGGGCGCGATTGCCCGGGCCCGGGCCGATCTCTGGATTTCGGCTCGGGCCGCTCTCTCGAAGCTCCTCAGCCACACGACACCCTCATCCGCGGAGGTCTCCATGTCCGGGATCCGGACCTCGTCCCCAGCCGTCGGCGTGCGGCCTCGCGTCGCCACGACGTTGCTCTCCCTCTTCTGCCTGCTCGTCGTCGGCCTGATCGCGCCGGTCACGCTCCTCGGTCAGGCCGGGGGGAAGCCGACGCCGTCGATCGCGGAGAAGACCGACGGCATGCGAAAGCTCGACGGCTACTTCCCTCTCTACTGGGACGAGGCCACGGGCAAGCTCTGGATGGAGATCCCGCGCTTCGACACCGAGCTCCTCTACATTACCGGCATCGCGGCCGGCCTCGGCTCGAACGACATTGGGATCGACCGCGGTCAGCTCGGCAGCTCACAGATCGTGAAGTTCGAGCGGGTCGGCCCGAAGGTGCTCATGGTCCAGCCGAACTACCGTTACCGCTCGAGCAGCGCGAACCCCGCTGAGGTGAGGGCGGTCGAGGACGCCTTCGCACGTTCCGTCCTCTGGGGCTTCACCGTCGCCGCGGAGAGCGACGGCCGCGTGCTCGTCGACGTGACCGACTTCCTGGTGCGTGACGTGGACGGCATCGCCCGTCGCATGCGCCCGGGCACCTACCGGCTGGACGGGAGCCGCAGCTCCATCTACATGCCGATGACCCTCAACTTCCCGAAAAACACCGAGCTGGAAGCGGAGCTGACCTACGTGCTCCAGCCGGGGGGCGGCGGCCAGGGCGGGTGGTTCGAGGGCGTCTCGAGCGTCGCGGCGACGGGGAATGCGGCGAGTATCCGCGTGCACCACTCCTTCGTCGAACTCCCCGGCGCCGGCTACGAACCCAGGCTCTACGATCCGCGTGCCGGCTACTTCACGGCCACCTGGGAGGACTACTCCGCGCCGCTCGGTGAGCCGATGACGAAGCGATTCATCAGCCGCCACCGGCTGAAGAAGAAGAACCCCGGCGCGGCGGTGAGCGAGCCGGTCGAGCCGATCGTCTACTACCTCGACCCGGGCACGCCCGAGCCGATCCGCTCGGCGCTCCTCGAGGGTGGGCGTTGGTGGAATCAGGCCTTCGAAGCCGCCGGCTACAAGGACGCCTTCCGGATCGAGATGCTCCCCGAGGACGCGCACCCACTCGACATCCGCTACAACGTGATCAACTGGGTGCACCGCTCGACGCGCGGCTGGAGCTACGGCTCTTCTGTCCGAGACCCGCGCACGGGCGAGATCATCAAGGGCGTGGTCACGCTGGGCTCGCTCCGAGTGCGGCAGGACTACCTGATCGCCGAGGGGCTCCTTTCGCCCTACGCGACGGGGGAGGAGACACTGCCGGAGCTCGCCGAGTGGGCGCTCGCGCGCATCCGCCAGCTCTCCGCACACGAGATCGGCCACACCCTCGGCCTCGGCCACAACTACTACGACAGCGAGGCCGGCCGCATCTCCGTCATGGACTACCCGCACCCGCTCGTCCGGCTGAACGGCGACGGCACCCTCGACTACTCAGAGGTCTACGAGAACGGGATCGGCGAATGGGACAGCGTCGCGATCGTCTGGGGCTACCAGGATTTCCCCGATGGCGTCGACGAGGAGGCGGAGCTGAAGCGGATCCTGGATGAGGCGTGGGAGCGCGACATCCGCTACCTGACGAACCAGGACATCGCCTACCACCCGCGGGCGGACCAGTGGTCGAACGGCACCGATGCCGCCGCGGAACTGGACCGCATGATGGAGGTCCGGCGCGTCGCACTCTCCCGCTTCGGCGAGAACGCGATCAAGCGCGACATGCCACTGGCCACCCTCGAGGAGGTGCTGGTCCCGCTCTACCTGCACCACCGCTACCAGGTCGAGGCCGCGGCCTCCGTGCTCGGCTCGCAGGACTACATCTACGCACTCCGCGGTGATGGGCGTGAGCCGGTGCGGCCGGCGTCGGCCGAAGAGCAGCGCGCGGCGCTCCGCGCTCTCACGGCGACGCTGCGCCCCTCCGAGCTCGCGCTGCCCCGCAGCGTGCTGCGTCTCCTGCCGCCGCGGCCGCCGGGGTATCGCATGCACCGCGAGCTCTTCCCGCGCTACACCGGGATGACCTTCGATGCGATCACGCCGGCCGTCGTCGCGGCAGAGCACACGATCTCCGGGATGCTCGAGGGCAGGCGCGCCGCGCGCCTCGTGCAGCAGCATGCCCTGGATCCCTCGCTCCCGGACCTTGCCGAGGTGATCGATGCGCTCCAGGCGGCGACGTTCGGCGCGCCGGCCGACGACGCCTACCAGGCCGAGATCCGCCGCGCGACGCAGCGCGTCCTGGTCGAGCGGCTCATGGCCCTCGCCGCAGACGCCGAGATGCCGCAGGTCCGTGCCCTCGCCACGCACCGCCTGGAGCGGCTGGTGAGCGAGACGGCACTCAAGGCGTCCGGCTCCGAGGCCGAGGCCGAAGCGGCGCACCAGGCACTCCTGGCCAGCGACATCCGCCGCTTCCTCGACCGGCCCGCGACTCCGTACGCCAAACCCACCGTTCCGAGTGCGCCTCCCGGGGCGCCGATCGGGGAGCCGGCGATGAGGTGGTTGGGGGAGCCGGTCTGCTCGTGGTAGGAAGCCCGGCGTAGCCGGCGGGGAACGGTCGCGCTTTGCGCGGCGGGGGGCGGCGCCGTGTCGCGGCGCGGGAGACGGCCCCCCGCTGCCGCAAGCTGCCGCCTCTGCGTTGCGCGAGTAGCGCCCCCGAGTTGCGCCCCTGCCCCCCGCATGGCAACTTGTCAACCATACTATTGGGCGCCCAGCGCTCTATACGTCCCTTCGTACCTCATATGGAAGCTATGCGTAACGGTCTCGTAGTCCTGGCCCTCACCCTCGCCGGCGCGACCGGTCTGCAGGCCCAGTCGCCGAGCGCGACGGACCCGCACATGGAGGTCGCTCGGCGGGTGCTCACCACCACGCCGCTCTTCGACGGCCACAACGACCTGCCGTGGGCGATCCGCGGCTACGATGCTGCGCCGCACGACGTCGTCGCCTACGATCTGCGGAAGGCGACGCCGGGGCACACCGACATCGCGCGCCTGAAGCAGGGGATGGTCGGTGCACAGTTCTGGTCGGTCTACATCCCCGCCAGTGCGGTGGAGGAGGGTGCCGCGAAGGTCCAGCTCGAGCAGATCGATATCGCGAACCAGATCTTCCGGCGCTACCCGGACGTCTTCGGCCCGGCCCTCACCGCCTCCGACGTCGAGCGCGAGTTCGGCAACGGCAGGATCGCATCCGTGATCGGGATGGAGGGCGGCCACGCCATCGAGAACTCGCTCGGCGCGCTGCGCGCCTTCTACGATCTCGGCGTGCGCTACATGACGCTGACGCACTCGGCCAACATCGACTGGGCCGACTCCTGCTGCGAGGCGCCCGAGCACGGTGGGCTGACCGAGTTCGGCAAGGAGGTCGTGCGTGAGATGAACCGCCTCGGGATGCTCGTCGATCTCTCGCACGTCTCGCCCGAGACGATGCATGACGCGCTCGACGTGACCGAGGCGCCGGTCATTTTCTCGCACTCGTCGGCGCGTGCCGTGACCGACCATCCGCGGAACGTGCCGGACGATGTGCTGCGTCGGATGCCGGAAAACGGTGGCGTCGTCATGGTCACGATCGTGCCGAGCTTCATCAACGAAGAGGTCATGAAGTTCGGCGCGCTGCCGCGAGAGGAGCGCGCGAAGCGCGAGGCGCCGCAGGCCACGCTCGAGGACCTGATCGCCCACATCGAGCACGTCCGCAAGGTCGCCGGCATCGACCACGTCGGGATCGGCGCTGACTTCGACGGCATCGGCTCGACGCCGGTCGGCTTCGAGGACGTCTCGGCCTACCCGGTGCTCTTCGCCGAGCTGTCGCGCCGCGGCTGGAGCGAGGACGATCTGCGCAAGCTCGCCGGCGAGAACGTGCTGCGCGCCTGGCGCGAGGCCGAGGTGGTCGCCCGGAAGATCCAGCGCGTGCGCCCGCCCTCGACGGCGACGATCGAGCAGCTCGATGGGGCGCGCATCTCGACCAGGGACTAGCGCCTGAAGGCGGAACGGCCTCGGTGTCCGGAACACGTCCGGACACCGGCCGGGCTCCGCCAGGCCGACGGGCCGCCGATGCCCGATCGGCGCTGCAGGGCCGATCGGCTACGACAACGCCCCGGCAGGTGCATACGCTCATGCACCTGCCGGGGCGTTTCTCGTGTCGAAAATAGGCTGGTTCAGCAGTCGTTCATGGGCTTCATTACAGCGGCAGCGCTGAAAGCGCGGGATGCTCCGCAGTCGGGAACGTAGCCGCGCAGGGGGGTGCACCTGCCCTGCTCAGTCCTGCGCGGTCTCCACCGGCTCCAGCCGCAGCAGCGCAGCATCCGGCGCATCCACGAGCACGTAGACGTAGCCGTCCGGCCCGCTGCGTACATCGCGGATGCGCTGGTCGAGCTCCGTGAGCAGCTTCTCCTCGCCTACCGGCCGGGTGCCCTCGAATTCGACACGCGCCAGGTGCTGTCCGTTCAGCCCGCCGACGAAGACGCTGCCCTTCCACTGGGGGAAGCGGTCGCCGTCGTAGATGGCGATCCCCGACGTCGCGATCGAGGGGACCCAGTAGTGGAGCGGCTGCTCCATTCCTTCCTTCTCGGTGATGTCGGTGATCGGTGTGCCGTCGTAGTTGATCCCGTAGGTGATGACGGGCCAGCCGTAGTTGCGCCCCGGCAGGATGAGGTTGATCTCGTCGCCGCCACGTGGGCCGTGCTCGCTCTCCCACAGCTCGCCGGTCTCCGGGTGGATCGTCAGCCCCTGTGGGCTGCGGATGCCGTACGCCCAGATCTCCGGGCGTGCACCTTCCTGCCCGACGAAGGGGTTGTCCTCGGGCACGCTGCCGTCGTCGTGGAGGCGCAGGATCGTGCCCTGATGATTGGCCAGGTTCTGCGCTTCGTGCATCTCGCCGCGGTCGCCGATCGTGACGAAGAGATAGCCGTCACGGTCGAAGAGGAGACGCGAGCCGAAGTGGACGCCTCGGTTCGTCCACGCGTCGGCCTCGAAGATCTCTTCCACGTCCGCGAGCCGGTTGCCCTCGAGACGGCCACGCACCACCGCCGTCGTGGCGCCTTCGCGGCCCGGCTTCGAGAAGCTGAGATAGACGAGGCGGTTATCCTCGAACTCGGGGTGGAGGGCGACGTCGAGGAGCCCGCCCTGCCGCTCGGCCCAGACCTCCGGCACACCGGCTACGGGCGTCGGATCGAGGACCCCGTCACGGATCACGCGGAGCCGCCCGGGCCGCTCAGTGACGAGGATGTCGCCATCGGGGAGGAACGCCATCCCCCACGGGTGCTCGAGCCCGTCCACCACGGGCGTGGCGCTGTAGGCGTGCGGGCTCGACTTCAGGAGTGTGCGCGGCGTGGACGCCGGATCCTGGCCACACGCCGCGAGCGTCGCCGTCAGCGTGGCCGCAGCCACCAGGGGAAAGATCCCGGCCCATCGGGACCGGCAGGGCGAGGTGTCGACTCGAGCCGCCATGGCATCTCCTTCCGTTGGGTCGTAGGTCATCGCGCGGTGCCGCGCTGGCATCACGTACGGCGGCGGTACCGCGAATGGGACCAAACTATACGCGTGTCGGCGGATTGCGCTACCGGATAGCAGGGGCGAGCGCGTGCGCGGGCGCGAGCGCGGGGGACGAGAGGCGGCTTGCAATCTGCCCGCTGCGCACCAGCTCTCCCGCCGCCGAAGGCGGCCCTCCCGCTGCGAAGCAGCTCTCCCGCTGCCTCCAGACAGCCCTCCCGCGCCCTTAGGGCGCCCTCCCGCCGCCAAAGGCGGCCAATGGCCGGCCCAGTGATTGCGGCGAAAGCGCACTTCCGCTAGCTTGTAGCTGGAACGGAGATTCGCTCCCGCGGCTTTGCCGCCGGAGCTCGACAGGGCCTCGGCCGTCGCCGAGGCCCTCGTTTTTATTGGACCATGGAATCCGGGCAGGCTGCGGCGTGTGCGCCCCGCCTCGGCCCGGACGACTGCGAGAACGGATGAAGACGACGCGAGGGGCGAAGGCGCCCCGGCGGCCACATGCGAGTGCGGCCGATTTCGAATCGCTGGGACTGGCCCCCGAGCTGCTGCGCGCGGTGAACGACATGGGCTTCACGAGCCCGACGCCGATCCAGGCGGCCGCGATCCCGGCGGCTCTGGAGGGGCGTGACGTGCTGGCGTGTGCGGCCACGGGAAGCGGAAAGACGGCCGCCTTCCTTTTGCCGATCCTCGAGCGGCTGCACGGGAAGCGTCGCGGTGTTACGCGCGCGCTGATCCTGACGCCGACGCGCGAGCTCGCGGCGCAGATCGAGGAGCACCGCGCCGAACTCTCCCGTCACACGCGGCTTTCCGGTGCCGCCGTCTACGGCGGCGTCGGGATGCGTCCGCAAGAGGAGGCGTTCCGGCGCGGCGTGGACGTCCTCGTCGCCACACCCGGGCGGCTGCTCGACCATTTCCAGAACGACTACGCGCGCCTGGACGGGCTCGAGGTCCTCGTCCTGGACGAGGCCGACCGCATGCTCGACATGGGGTTCCTCCCCGACATCCGTCGCGTGCTACGCCACCTGCCCAAGGCACGCCAGACGCTCTTCTTCTCGGCGACGATGCCGCGGCCGATCGCCGAGCTCGCCCGCGAGCTCCTCACCGATCCGGTCACGGTCGAGATCGAGAGGAAGCAGGCGCCGGCGAGCGGGATCGAGCAGGCCCTCTACCCGGTCCCGCAGAAGGCCAAGGTCAAACTGCTGGTCGAGCTGCTCCGCAGAGGCGACGTCGGCAACGCCATCGTCTTCTGCCGCACCAAGCACCGGGCGAACCGACTCGCCGAGAAGCTGGAGAAGCAGGGCATCCCCGCGGCACGGATCCACGGCAACCGTAGCCAGGCCCAGCGGACCAAGGCGCTCGAGGGGTTCAAGTCGGGTGAGTTCCGCGTGCTGGTCGCGACCGACATCGTCGCACGGGGGAGCGACGTCGAGGCTCTCGACCACGTCGTCAGGTGCGACGGTCCGGCGGCGTCGGAGGACTACATCCACCGCGTCGGCCGCACCGGCCGCGCCGAGGCCACGGGCGATGCGTTCACCTTCTACGCCCCGGAGGAGGAGGACGGCATCCGTGCCATCGAGCGGGCACTCGGCCGCCGCATCGAGCGGCGCACGCTCTCCGACTTCGACTACGGCAAGGGAGACGACGAGCCACTCGAGATCCCGCTCAAGGACCGGATCGCCGCGATCCGCGCCCGCAAGGCCGAGGAGCGGGCACGGGCCAAGGCGAACGCCGAGCGTCGTGCCAAGCGTCAGGCGGAGCAGGAGGCGGGTTCGGGCGCGTCGCGCAACGGTGGCCAGGCCGCGCGTCGGGGCGGCAGGCCGTCGCAGAACGGCGGACGCCGCGCGCCGGAGGGGCAGGGGAGCGCGGGCCAGCCCGGCTCGGGCGGCGGCGGTTCACGTGGGCGTAGGCGTCGGCACCGCGGTGGGCGTGGGCGCGGAGCGGGGCCGAACGCCTAGCTCCACGCACCTCGCCGCCGCAAGGTCCGTCTCGGTTCGACGGACTTCGTCAGTTGTAGAGCCAGGAGAAGTGCTCGAAGTCGTCCACGACCCGCGCCGTGCCCCGGACCACGCAGGTGAGTGGGTCGTCGGCCACCTGTACGGGCAGGCTCGTGTGCTCGGCGATGAGCTGGTCGAGCCCGCGCAGGAGTGCGCCGCCACCGGTGAGCGTGATTCCGCGGTCGACGATATCGGCCGCAAGCTCCGGCGGCGACTTCTCCAGCGCACGCATCACGGCGTCGACGATCTGCTGGACGGGCTCCTGAATCGCTTCCCAGATGTCGTCGCCGGTCAGTTCGACGCTCCGCGGCAGACCGCTCATCAGGTCGCGACCACGCACGCCGATGGACCGATCCTCGATCCCACGCACCGCTGCGCCGAGCTGGATCTTGACGCGCTCCGCCGTGGCATCGCCGATCAGCAGCCCGTGATTCTTGCGCACGTACGACACGATCGCGCGGTCGAGCGTGTCGCCGCCCACGCGCAGCGAAGAGCCGTAGAGGATCCCGCCGAGTGCGATGATCGCGATCTTGGTCGTCCCTCCGCCGATGTCGACGAGGACGTGCCCGGTCGGCGTATCCACCGACATGCCGACGCCAATGGCCGCGGCGATCGCCTCGGGGATCATGTGGACCGTGTGCGCACCCGCGGCAATCGCACTCGACTCGATCGCCCGCCGCTCCAGGTCCGTGATCCCCGTCGGGAGTGAGACGACGACGCTCACCCGTGCCACCGGCGCACGCCGGCGCACCGCGCGACGCAGGAAGAGGCGCAGCATCTCCTCCGCCAACGTCACATCGGCGATCGCTCCGTCGCGGAGCGGTCGGACGGCCTCGATCGCCTCGGGCGTGCGGCCGAGCATCTCCTTCGCATCCAGGCCGATCGCGCGGATCGACCCGTCCCTCGAGCCTACGGCGACGACCGTCGGCTCATTCAATACGATCCCGCGTCCGCGGACGTGCACACGAGTGTTGCCGGTGCCCATGTCCACGCCTATGGCGCTCGTGAGTCTCCTGCCGATGGGAATGAATCCGAACAATCCTGCCTCCGGGGAGCGCGGGGCGACGACCCCGCACGGGTTGCTGAACCAGGGGCCCGGCAACCGGAACGGTTGCCGGGCCCCTGGTTTGACGACCCAGTCGAGGCAGCGTCACATCGCGCTAGCGACGCTTGCTCGCCGCGACTTCCTCCGCCATCCGCAGTGCCGCGTACGCGTTCACGACGCCGCCGGTCGCAGACAGTTCGCCGAAGGAGATGCTCGCGTCCGGCTCGCCCGGCCGCGCGACGCGTTGGCTGGCCAGGGGCGAGGCCGACTCGAGGATGATGCGCTTGACGTCTCCGGTGTCGAGCTCGGGGTAGTAGGCCATGATCAGCGCGGCGAGCCCCGAGACGACAGGGGCGGCCATGCTGGTGCCGGAGTTCGCCTGGTATTCGTTCCCGGGGACGGTCGAGACGATGTCCACGCCGGGCGCGAAGACGTGGACCTGCCCGCGGCCGTAGTTGCTGAACGGCGCGGCAAGACTCTCCGCTCCTCGCCACGACGAGGCGCCGACCTCGATCCAGTGGAGTGCCGAGTCGCCCGACTCGTAGAAGCGGTTCGGGAAGTTCGGCTCGGTGTCCAGGTTCGCGCCGTCGTTGCCTGCCGCGTGGACGAGGAGCACGCCCCGCTCGTCGGCGTAGCGGACGGCAGCGTCGACCGCCGCCTTCCGCGGTGAGAAGCCCTTGCCGAAGCTCATGTTGATGATGTCCGCGCCGTTGTCCACCGCATAGCGGATCGCGTTGGCCACGTCCTTGTCACGCTCGTCGCCGTTCGGAACGGCCCGGATCACCATGATCTTCGCATTGGGTGCGATGCCGTCGATCCCGAGCCCGTTGCCGCGCATCGCGGCCACGATCCCGGCCACGTGCGTGCCGTGGTCGGCGTCCGGGCCCTGGACGTCGCTGTTGCCGTAGACGCGCTCGGCCGCATCCGCGAAGTCGTCGCCCACGATCGGGCGCGGGTTGAACGACGGGTCGAGGCCGTATTCGAGCAGGTCCTCGAGCCGCGCCAGCTCGCGCTCGATCATCTCCGGCGTGATCCCCTGGTCGGCCAACTGGAGATAGACCTGTCGCGCGTGCCTCACGTCAGCGCGCGGGGAGGCGATGTCTCGCACCTGCCGCACCGTCAGCGAGTCGACGCCCAGGTGGCTACGCAGCAGCGCCGTGAACTGCTGCACGGCCACGTTCATCATGCGGATCTGCTGGACCAGCTGCTCCGTCTCGGTCCGCTCGGCACGGTACGCCTCCTCGATCTCGGCGCACTCCTCCGCAGACACGGTCAGATCCGCGCCCGCCGCCTCGCCCTGGCACGCGGCGTAGAGACGCGTCACCTCGTAGGTGTCCTGGTCCACGTTCCGCCCGTCCGGGCCGCCGATGAAGTTCCAGCCGTGGACATCGTCCACGTAGCCGTTGCCATCGTCGTCCACTCCATTGCCCGGTACTTCGCGCTCGTTGACCCAGAGGCTGCCCCTCAGATCCTCGTGCTCGACATCGACGCCGGAGTCGATGATCGCGACGACCACGGACCGACTCGGCTGCCGCCCGGCGAGGAGCTCGGCGTAGGCGCGCTCTGCGCCGATCCCGTACACGCCATCGGACGAAGCATCCAGCATCCACCAGTAGTCGGGTGCACCCGTTGGCGCCTCCACGGGCGCTTCCCGCGATTCCGGCGCCTCCGCACGCTCCGGCGCCTCGGTACGGACCGGTGGTCGGGGCGCCGGACGATCGTCGACCGTCCGCGTAGGCGCACACGCGCCGAGCAGTACGAGGGAGAGGAAGAGTACCGATCTCATGTAGAATCCTCCGGGCGATGAGAGGGCCCCGCCCTGCCGGCGAGCAGCCGGACGGCGGGGCCGTGTGACACGTGTCGTACGCGGATCACGCGGTGGAGCATACCTTTCGGTGCCGCCGTCGGCAACCGGAATGCTCGTCGCTGTCGTCGGCATCGGCGTACACACGCGACGAAGAGGAAGATCCAGGTGCACGCCCGCGGGCAGCGACCCGGAAGGCCACGACACCTCGCGCTACTGCGCCACGATGCGCTCGACCACCGCCTTGGCGAAGTCCTGGTCCCATTCGACCGCGCTCTTCTGCGCCTCGACGTGGATTCGCGAACTCGTCGAGGTTTCCGACTCGATGTCGGTCTTCACGTCCAGATCCGCCGTCTCGCCCTTGATCTCGACCTCGAGCCGGCCATTCTCGGCCTCTCGCTCCCTGCCGGTGATGGCGATCCCCATGTCGGCGTAGACGCGCTCCGTCTTTCGGGCCACTTCGTCGACGGACCCCCGGACGACGCCACTCGCGCCGCGTGACGTCAGGTAGATGCCGGTCGCCGCCCCCGCGGCACCGGCGGCCGCTGCCGCACACGCGGCGAGGACGGCCGAGAGGGCAATCAGTGCGACCATGCGCACCAGGTTCGATAGCATCGTATCCTCCATTCTGAAGCCGCTGCGTGCCATGTCGCCAGGGGCGAGGCACGGCCGTGAGCGTATCAAGGCCTGTGCCCGGGATGCGGGACGTCGGCAGCGGGAGGTACGGTGCGCAGATCCATACGCTCGTGTTAGCTTGTGGACCCGTGCGAGGGGAGGGTCCGGCGCGTGCCCCGGGCGGCTCCACGCTTCCATGCCGATCCAGGGACCCGCCCGCTCACCTCGTGGAACGATCACGGACACCGACGCATTTCGGAATCCCCATAGAGGTGGATCGATGAGCAATGCCACGGAGGACCTGCTGAAAATCCTGGATCTGGAACGGATCGAGCACAACATCTACCGTGGAGGCAATCGGGACATCGGAACCGGGCGGATATTCGGAGGGCAGGTACTCGCCCAGTCGTTGATCGCCGCCCGGCGAACCGTCGAGGAAGAACGCGTCGCGCACTCGCTTCACGGCTACTTCATTCTGCCGGGCGACCTGAATATCCCGGTCGTCTACTTCGTGGACCGGCTGCGCGATGGTCGAAGCTTCACCACACGGCGCGTCACCGCGATCCAGCACGGCCGCGCCATCTTCAACATGTCCGCCTCCTTCCAGGTGATCGAGGAGGGGCCCGAGCACCAGGCCGAGATGCCGGACGTGCCCGACCCGGAAACGCTCGCACCCGAACTGGATCTGATCCGCGACATGGCCGACCGCATCCCCGAGTCGCTCCGGACCGTCCTCACGCAGGACCGGCCCATCGACTTCCGGCCGGTCGATCCCGTAGACCCGTTCAACCCCGAGCCGCGACCCCCGCAGCGCTACCTCTGGATGCGCGCGCTCGGTGATCTCCCCGACGAAATCCTCATCCACCAGGCGGTCCTGGCCTACGCCTCCGACTACGGACTCCTCGGCACCGCGCTGGCGCCACACGGCTACTCCTTCAGACAGCCGAACATCCAGGTGGCTTCACTCGACCACGCCATCTGGTTCCACAGGCCCGCCCGCGTGGATCAGTGGCTCCTCTACGCCATGGACAGCCCCAATGCGAACGGCGCACGTGGATTCGTGCGCGGCACCATCTTCACCCGCGACGGCACCCTCGTCGCCTCCGTCGCACAGGAGGGGCTCACCCGCGTGTGGGACAAGTAGGTGCTACGACTGCTCCCACGATCCGAGCACGATACAGCCCGCTCCCACTCTCTCTCGATTCCAGGGGCCCCGTACCGGCCCCTCTCTTGTGTTCATTATCAATAACAATTATTGTTAGGAGTCTTCCCGAGTCCCCGGCGCTGGAGAGACGATGACGATTGCGACCTATTCCAGGCGTGCCTGGAGCCTGAGTGATCCGGTGCACAGGGGCTTCCTCCTGACGGGGCTCACCCTGCTGGGCGTCGTAGGTGGATTCGTGGCCGGTGCCGGTGGCCGGATCGGGGGCCAATGGGCGCTGTTCGGGCTGGCGTTTCTGGCGGGCGGCATCCCGGCGGCCCGAGAAGCGGTCCGTGCGCTGCGAGTGGAGCGCAAGCTGGACGTCGACCTGCTCATGGTGGTGGCGGCGCTGGGCGCGGCGAGTGTGGGCGAGGCGGGTGACGGCGCGATTCTCCTCTTCCTCTTCAGTCTATCGAACACGCTCCAGGACTGGGCCATGGGTCGCACGAAGGATGCGATCCAGACCCTGATGGCTCTCCACCCCGAAAGCGCGACCGTGATCGATGACGACGGCGTCGAGCGTAGTGTGGCTCTGGAGGATCTCCGGCCCGGTATGCTGATCCGGGTGCGTCCTGGCGAGCGCATCCCGGCCGACGCGACGCTGGTCGAGGGCTACACCAGCGTGAACGAGAGCGAGCTCACGGGCGAATCCGTACCGGTCGAGAAGGAGCCAGGCGCGTCGCTGTACAGCGGCACGCTGAACGGCGAGGGTGTGGTGGCGGCGCGGGTCGAGCGTCCGGCCAGTGAGAGTACGCTGGCCAAGCTGGTCCGTCTGGTGGAGGAGGCGCAGGCAGAGAAGAGTCCGACGGAGCAGTTCGCCGAGCGTCTGGAGGGTCCCTACACGGTGGCCGTCCTCATCTCTGTCCCGTTGCTCTTCGCGGCGTTCCACTACCTCTTCGGGATGGACACGAGTGCGTCGTGGTACCGCGCCATGACCTTTCTCGTGGTGGCGTCACCGTGTGCGGTGGTGATCAGCACGCCTGCGGCGGTGCTTTCCGCGATGGCAGCCGGTGCGCGCTCGGGTGCGCTCTTCAAGAGTGGCGCGGCGCTCGAGGATCTTGCGCGGGTGGACATCGTCGCCTTCGACAAGACGGGCACGCTGACGCAGGGGCGGATGGAGCTGGTCGCGGTGGAGGTGTTCGAGGGCACCGAGGCCGAGATCCGGGCGTTGGCCGCCGGGCTCGAGCGCCACAGCGAGCATCCGATCGCCGCGGCGATCGTGCGGGGCTGGCCGGGGCCGGCACCGGAAATCGGTGCGGTGCAGGCCGTGCGCGGGATGGGGATCCAGGGCGAGCAGGGCGGGGAAGTGGTCTGGGCGGGGACGCGTCGCCTGGCACGGAGACACGGTGCCGAGGTCGACGCGGTGGTGGAGGAGCGTCTTGTAGCACTCGAATCGGCTGGTGTGACGACGGTGCTGCTCGGTCGCGGCCCGCGCATCATCGCGATCCTGGGCGTTGCCGATACTCCGCGCCCGGAGGCGCGGGCGACCATCCAGGCACTTCGTGCGAGTGGGCTGCGGACGATCATGCTCACGGGTGATCGCGAAGGTGTGGCGCGGCACATCGCGGCCAAGGTCGGGATCGACGAGGTACGGGCCGAACTCCTCCCCGAGGACAAGCTCCGTGCGATCGCCGACCTGCGTCGCGGCGGCCGCGTCGTCATGGTCGGCGATGGGGTGAACGACGGCCCTGCGCTCGTGGCCGCGGACCTCGGCATCGCCATGGGCTCGGGTTCCGATGTGTCACTGGAGAGTGCCGACGTCGTTCTCATGAAGAACGACCTCACGCGTATCACGGGTGCGATCGGGCTGGCGCGGCGCGCGGCGCGCACGATCCGCTTCAACCTCGCCTTCGCTCTCGGCGTGATC
>CALKIP010000296.1 GCA_937995995.1 uncultured bacterium | reverse complement strand
GGTCGACCGGGATGCCGCGCCCATCGTCCACGACCGTGATCGAATCGTCCGGGCGGATCGTCACGTCGATCCTGGTGCAGAAGCCGGCGAGCGCCTCGTCCACGGAGTTGTCGACCACCTCGTAGACCAGGTGGTGCAGCCCCCGGACGCCGGTCGAACCGATGTACATCCCGGGCCGCTTCCGCACGGCCTCCAGCCCCTTGAGGACCTGGATCTGCCCTGCGGAATAATCGTTGTTCTTCGGCTGCCTCTTCGCCATGATGCCTTTACTCAAGTTTCCGGGAAATAGACACCTTCTACTACCCCGAAAGGGCGCGCGGGTTGCCTTTCATCCTCGGCATTATCGGCCCTTTTCACCCGATTGGGCCTCCTCATCCATCAGGAAGCGAATCCGCTCGATTCGGCCCCGCGTGCGGTCGGCGTTCAGACGATGCAGGATCTCGCCTTCCATCATCTTCAGTTCCATCAGCCACGCACTCGAGCGAACGGCCACGAAGAGGGTGCCCCGCGAGGCGCGTAGCGGCCTCGTGACGGCAGCGATCCGTTCGCCCACACGGTCCGCCCACTCCGGGACGATCGCCGCTTCCTCGACCCGTTCACCGATGCCGGACCGCTTCAGATAGTGCTCGAGCGCCTGGGCCACCGGCGTCGGCTTTTCCCACTCGCGGCTCACGTGAACACCTCCCCGTTCGCGATGTGCCAGCGCGGGAGCGCGCCGCGGCGTACCTCCACATCCGATTCCTTGGGTGCGGTCAGGATCGCCTGCCCTCGCTCGTCTTCCAGCAGCTCGAGGATCCGCCGCGACCGTCCCACGTCCAACTCCGCGAAGAGGTCGTCCAGGAGGATGAGCGGATCACCGCCCCGGGCCTCCCGCACCGTCTCCGCCTCGACCATGCGCAGCGCGATCGCGGCGGTGCGCTGCTGGCCTCCCGATCCGAAGTCGCGCAGATCGACGGCCCCGCCGGGCCGCTCCATGAGGAACGCCAGGTCGTCGCGGTGCGGCCCGGTCAGCGTGACCCCTCGATCGCGCTCCCGCGTTGCGACCCGGGCCAGCTCCGCGCGGAACGCCTCCGCCGCCTCCTCGACCGAGACCGGCTCGCCCTCGCCGCGCACCGGGACCGCCGATTCGTAGACCATGCGGGCCGGCGTTCCGCCGGCGATCGCGGCGTAGCGCTGCGAAAACGACTCGGCACGAGAGGCGAGCCAGGCGCTCCGCGCCGCGATCACGCGGCTCCCCCACTCGACCAGTCCCTCGTCCCATGCGGCGAGCAGGGCAGGCAGCGCACCGTCGCGAAGCATTGCATTTCGCTGCCTCAGGATCTGCCGATACCGCTGGACCGCCGGAAGGTAGCCCGGCACATTCAGGGAGAGCACGATGTCCAGGAAACGCCGCCGCTCGCCCGGCGTCCCCGCGATGATCACTACGTCCGACGGCGAGAAGATGACGGCGCCGACCCCACCGATCGCATCACCGATCCGCTGCGGCTCCTGGCCGTTGACGGCGACCCGCTTGCGGCGAGTCCGGCGCTCGAACGCCGCCGAGATCTCCCGGACAACCCCCGTCGCCAGCTCCTCGAACCTGCCCCGGATGTGGAAGACCTCCGCACCGATGCGCACGAGTTGATCGTCCGGCGCGCCCCGGAAGGATCGGAAGATCTCGAGGTAGTAGAGCGCCTCGAGCAGATTCGTCTTCCCCTCGCCGTTGTCGCCGATCAGAGCGACGCCTTCCGGCGGAAAGAAAAGCTCGAGCTCCGCGAAATTGCGGAACTCTCGAAGACGCAGCTCCCGGCAGACGGAGGACGGCGAGGAGGTCATGACAGGCGATCAATCTAGCGGCCGCAAGGCGCGCCGACCACCCCAAAAAGGGCGGCTTCCCGGTCGTCGCCTACCGCCCCTTGAACTCCGCCGGCCGCTTTTCCAGGAATGCCTGCATCCCCTCGCGCATGTCCTCCGTCGCGGCGAGGAGGCCGAAGAGGTTCGACTCCAGGACGAGCCCGTCTTCGAGGGTGGTGTCGAGGCCACGGTCGACCGACTCGAGCGCGAGCGCCACGGCGATGGGTCCGTTCGCCAGGATCTTCTGGAGCAGCGCCTCCGCCTCGCGCATGAGCTCGACCTGCGGGACCACACGGTTGACCAGCCCGATCCGGTACGCCTCCTCGGCGCCGATCATCTCACCCGTCAGCATGAGCTCCAGCGCCCGGCCGCGCCCGACGAGCCGGGGGAGCCGAACCGTGCCCCCATAGCCGGGCATGATCCCCAGCTTCACCTCCGGCAGCCCGAAGCGGGCGTTCTCACTGGCCACCCGGATGTGACACGCCAGCGCGAGTTCGAGCCCGCCGCCGAGCGCGAAACCGTTGACCGCAGCGATCACCGGCTTCGGCATCGTCTCCAGGAAGCGGAAGGCGTCCTGTCCCTGGCGCGAGACGCGGACGCCCGAAATCGGCCCCATCTTCGCCAGCTCGCCGATGTCCGCCCCGGCGACGAACGCCTTCTCGCCGGCGCCGGTCACGATGATCCCGCGCACGGTGTCGTCCTCGCGCAGCGACCGGAAACATCGCTCGAGCTCCGTGACCGTCGCCGCGTTGAGCGCGTTCAGCTTCTCGGGCCGGTTCACGACGACCGTGGCGACCGCGTCCTTCCGCTCGATCTGAAGAAACTCGTATTCCCCAGCCATAGCCGCTCGTCGGTTGGAAGAAGGGACCCCGCCGCGCGAGGCGGCGCGGCGGGGTCAATATAGGCACGACTACGGTCAGATCAATGGCACGCGGATCAGCGACCGGCGTGTGGCGCGGGCGGGTGCACACGTCCGGGCCGGACGCGCACGCCCCGGTTGCTGTCCCGATCAGAGCCGTCGCCGAGCTGGCCCAAACCGTTGTATCCCCAGCAGTAGGCCTCGCCCGAGCGCGTCAGACCACAGGTGTGGGCGGCCCCGGCGACGATCGACTCCAGCGGTGCCCCGGTTTCGACCAGAATCGGCCCGGTCCGGCAGAGGAAGAGGTCCTCCCCGTCCGGCCGCGCGACCTCGGAGAACATCCCGAAGCACGACGGCATCGGTGGCTGCCGGCTCGGCGCGGTGCGTGGCATCGTCCCCCAGCAGTGGACGCTGCCGTCCACCCCGAGGGCGCAGCTGTGCAGTTCGCCTGCCGCAACCTGGCGGACGGGCCCGGGGAGCGGGATCCGCGTCGGCGTCGTCCTGCAGCCGAGCCCGTACTGCGCGACAAATTCCGCCCCGCCCGGCCAGCTCTCACAGACCGCCTCGCCTGAGGCCGTGCCCGTGGCCTGGCCATACTGATCGGAGCCCCAGCAGTAGGCGGCCCCATCGGTGCCGACCGCACAGGCGTGCTGCGCACCCACCGCGATCGAGGTGAAGCGGAGCGTACCGCCCGCGACCGGGACAGGGCGAGGCATGCAGGGGCGGGTGCCGTACTGCTCCTCGACCACTTCCGTGAAGTCGGCCTCCTTTCCCTCCATGGCCGCCGCCTGCTGGAGCCAGGCCAGCATACCGTCGGCGACAGAGGGATCGCCGCACTGCTCGGCCGCCGTACCCTGTCCGAGCTGGCCCAGGTCGTTGGCGCCCCAGCAGTGGACGATGCCCTCGTGGTCGAGGGCGCAGGCGTGCTCGACGCCCACGCCGAGGGCACGGAACGTCCGGCCACCCGCAACCGGCTGCGGCGCGCTGTCCCCCCTCCGCGCCCGGCCATCACCGAGTTGGCCGAGCGCGGCCGCGCCCCAGCAGTGGGCTCGACCCGAGGCGTCGAGGGCGCAGGTCGTGCCGCCGGCCCAGCCACCGACCAGCGTTTGCAGCGCGAGGCCGGGCGCCACGCGGTCGTGGGCTTCGGGGCCGCGCGTCCTGTCGATTGGCTTGAAGACGAGTTCACCCGTCGGGCCGGTGGCGGCCATGTCGATCTCCGGGACCACCGCGCCCAGCCCCTGCCAGC
>CALKIP010000295.1 GCA_937995995.1 uncultured bacterium | reverse complement strand
GCGCGTCGCTGCGAGGTGTGCCTGGCGTACGCGATCGGTGTGGCCGAGCCGGTGGCGATCGCGGTCGAGACGTTCGGCACGGCCGCCATCGACGAGGCCTCGATTCAGCACTGGCTCCGCGAGCGTTTCGATCTGACGCCCCACGGCATCATCCACGGCCTCGACCTTCTGAGGCCGATCTACGCGCCGACATCGGCCTACGGCCACTTCGGACGCATCGGCGAGTCGCAAGGTGCCTTCCCGTGGGAGACGAAGATGGTCGCCGAACCGGTGGGGGCATCGGCGTGAGGTCGCGCCGAATCCGGCACGCGCCTTGCGCTGCCGGTTCGGTGATGGGCCTTTCGTATTCCCCCTGATTCCACCCCGCCGGCCGAGCGCCCATCCTCGGCCGGCGACCCTTTTGCGGGGTGTGCCGTGAACCGGGCTTGCAGCCATGCGTCACAAGCGGGACAACGCAGCAGGCGTGATCGTCTTCCGGCGTACTCCGGAGGGCTGTCGTTTCCTGCTCATCCTGTCCCGCCTGACCAAGCGGCCGCTCTGGGAGTTCCCCAAGGGCGGGATCGATGCGGGCGAAGGGCAACTCGAAGCAGCGCTGCGTGAGCTTCAGGAAGAGACCGGGCTGGAGCGGGATGCCGTGAAGCTCGTGCCCGATTTCAAGCACACGGAGCGCTACCGGTTCTCGGTGGGGGAGGGCGCCCGCCGCACACTGATCCACAAGCAGGTGACGTATTTTCTGGCCGAAGCGCTGCACGAAGAGATCCGGATCTCGCCCAAGGAAGCGCACGAGTACGCTTGGGTCGATCTGGAAGAAGCCATGCAGCGGATCCGCTACAAGAGCCGTCGCCGGATGCTCGAGGCCGCCGCCGACGCGGCACGGTGTCGCTAGTCGGAGATCAGTTCGCGGAGGCGGAGGGTGAGATCGCGGTCGGGGAGCGCCAGTGCCTGCCCGAGTACCGCTTCGGGCGACTCACCGTAGAAGGGCTCGACGGTGTCCACCCACAATCGGCCCGACGGCTCGATGAAGAGGAGCCGGCCGTACCACCGCTCGGCATCGTGCCAGCACTGCAGCAGCACCCGCCACGCCGAGCCGTCCACTTCCAGATTTCGCACGCTCACCGCCTCGCCCGACTGCCCCGGCGCGACGGCGAGACTCGGGCGCCGTGCCGGCAGCGACTTCTGTGGGGCCGGTCGTGGTTCCGGCTCGATCGGCATCCTGCACGCCCCCTCCCAGCCACACGTCAGGCACCAGCGTTTCTGGATCGTACTGCCGCCCCGCATGAGTCGTGAGACGACATCCAGCCAACGGGCACGGAGTCGCAGCGTCTCACTCCCACAGAGGGCACAGGTCCGCCCTTCCGGCAGTGTGCGATAGCTCACGGCGGCACTGAGCGCGAGCGGCAGGGCGATCACGAGCAGTAGGTAGAGTACAATCAGCAGAGACACGAGCCACCGCGTTCGAGAGTGTGAATCCACGCCTCAAGGGGGCAAGAAGCGTACCCGGTGCGGACAGGTGAACGTTCGGAGTACCGCGTGGGTATGGAACGTCGGAAAGCATTTGACCGAAGGGGTTTGATCGTTTCAGGATTCACCATTCAGATCCGACGTTGGAGGTAGCATTGCATCCTGTGGTTCGACATCTCGCGGCCGGGGCCGTCCTCGTCGCGGGAACGGTGGCGGTGGCCACCGGACTGGATGCCGTGGGCGACGGGCACGCGGCGAGTTCCGTGCAGAGCACCGCCGTCGCGTCGCTCCCGACGGGTGCGGACACCACCCCCGAGCGACTGAGCGAGGCGTTCCGCCGCGCGGCCGAGCGGTCCATGCCCGGAGTGGTCCACGTTCAGGTGCAGGCGGTGCGCCGGGCGCGTGTCGAGGTGCCCGATCCATTCCGTGGCACGCCGTGGGAGGACCTGTTCCGCCGTGGCGAGCCGAGAGAGGCGCCGCGTCAGGGGAGTGGCTCGGGCTTCATCTTCCGTTCGGACGGCTACATCCTCACGAACAACCACGTCGTCGACGGCGCGGAGCAGGTGACGGTCGTGCTCCAGGACCGTCGCGAATTCGATGCGCAGATCGTGGGGCGGGATCCGAACACGGATGTCGCGATCCTGAAGGTCGATGCCGACAATCTGCCGGTCGTGGAACTCGGTGAGTCGGATCCGATCGCGGTCGGCGATTGGGTCGTGGCGCTGGGCTACCCGCTCCGCCTGGGAGCGACGGCGACGGCCGGGATCGTGAGTGCCAAGGGTCGTCAGATCGGGATCCTGAGCCGCGACAACGAGGCGTCGGCGCCGCTCGAGCACTTCATCCAGACGGATGCGGCGATCAACCCGGGCAACTCGGGTGGGCCACTCGTGGACTTGCAGGGCCGTGCGATCGGGATGAACACGGCGATCGCGAGCCCCACGGGCTACTACAGCGGGTACGGCTTCGCGGTCCCGATCGACCTGGTCAAGCGTGTGGCCAACGACCTGATCGACCACGGTGAGGTGCGCCGGCCGAAGCTCGGGGTGGCGATCGACGATGTGGATCCGGCCGACGCCGAGGTCTACCGTCTGGACCGACCGGCCGGAGCCGAGATCAAGCGGGTCGAGGAAGGCAGCGCCGCGGATCGTGCCGGCCTGCGCCTGGGCGATGTGATCGTGGGCGTGGATGGCGTGGCCATCGAGTCGAGCGGCGACCTGATGGAACTGCTCGCGCGCAAGGACCCGAAGGCGAAGGTCCGGCTGGATGTGGTCCGCTACGGCGAGCGCATCCGGACCGAGGTCCAACTCGACACCTTCGAGCCCGCGGTCAAGGCCGCGAGCAAGCCCGAGTCGAGCAAGGAGAGCGGTCTCGAGCGCCTGGGCTTCACGGCGGCCGAGCTCACGGCTTCGCTGGCCCGGCGCCTCCGGATCGAAAGCGACGAGGGCGTCGTCATCGCTCGCGTCCATGACGGCGGGCCCGCGGCCCGAGCCGGGCTGCGGCCGGGATCGATCGTGGAGCGCTTCAACGGGCGCGAGATCGACAGCGTCGCGGCACTCGAAAAGGCGGCCGAGTCGGTCCGTCCGGGGCAGGCGGTGTCCCTCGTGGTCCGGCTCCCCGATGGCACGCAGACCATCGTCAACTTCCGCGCACGCGGCTGATCCATCACGCGGTCGGCGGTGATGAAAGTCGAGGCGCCCGGGGCTCGGTCCCGGGCGCCTCGACTCGTTCGGGCACCGCGCTTCCGTCGGACCGGCACGCATAGTGCATCGCCGGAGTCGCTCCCGGAGTAGGGAGGAATCCGTGCGAGGAGGGACGCCGGATCCGAGCCCCTCGCGTTCCATGGACTCGAGGGGCGATCAGGGACCCTGACCATCGAAGAGGTGCGTATGAAGCGCTCGCTGCGAATGATGATGCTAATGGCCGTGCCGGCGCTGGCCTTTATTGCCTGTGAACCCGCGGCGCAGGAGGAACAGGTCCCCGCGGTCGAGGAACTGCCGCAGGCGGAGCCGACGCCTGAGCCCGCGCCCATGATGCCGCCGGCTACGCCGGATACGATGATGCAGCCCATGGACACGATGATGGAGCCGTCGGACACCATGATGCCCGGCGACACGGTCCAGGGTCGCTACTGATCCGTCAACGATCGATTCGCGAAGAGGCGTCCCACCCCCGGTGGGGCGCTTTTTTGCATCCT
>CALKIP010000294.1 GCA_937995995.1 uncultured bacterium | reverse complement strand
TCACGCTCCCGCCGTGCATGGTGTAGCCGACGAAGATGCTGCCGAAGACGATGCCCAGTCCGATGATGATGAACAAGGTAAGTCGATCCTGCGCCCGTCCAGGTTCACGCCAGAGCTCCTCGCCGTGCCGCGTGTCGCCCACTGACGTCTTCGCGGACTGGCGCCACGGTCGGGAGTCCCGATACGATTCCACGCCGCGCAACCCAGGCGACTCCCCGCTCTCGCACATCGACCTCGCGCGACGGACGGAGGCCGCCATAGGTTGCCACGCATCAGAGTATCGGCTCGTGCCCTCTCGGACTGCAGTCCGGAATCCGTGAGCGGTACGCACAGGGAGAATGACAGTGGCGCAGACAAGCCTTGATGAGGTGTCGAGCGAGATCGCGACGTCGGCCGCGTGGCGGCACGCCGCCGAAGCGATCCTGGCCGGGATCCGGCACGACCTGAACGGTCGCATCGGGACCGTGTCCGGGCTCGTGCAGCTCGCGCGTCTCGACGGCGTCCTGGACGATGAGTCCGGCGACATGCTGGAATCGGAGCTCGCACGCATGGAACATCTGAGCGGCCTGATCGAGACCGCATTCCTCGACCGCGACCGCGGACCCGAGCCGATCGTGCTTTCCGAACTGCTGCAATCGGCCGTCGAGTTGCTCCGACTCCATCGCGGACTCGAGAGCACCTCCGTCGATCTCGAAATCGACGGCGACGTGGCGGTGACCGCCCCGCGCACACCGTTCCTCCGTGCGCTGGTCGTGCTCCTCTCAGGTGCGGCACGTAACCGACCACGAGCCTCCGTGACCGTCCGCGTCCGGCGCGACGGCGGTCACGCCATCCTTCGCATTGCACCCATTGGGAACGGGGTCACCGAGACCACGGAAGGAGCGTCGCTGGACGATGTGATCGAGGCGGCGCGTGGTGTGACCGAAGCGTTGCGTGGCACGATCCAGATGGAGCTGGACGAAGAGCCGACGACCGCGGGCGCCCCGGCGGTGGGGGGCGGCGTCGTTCTCCGGATTCCGATCATGGAGGGATGGGACTCGGCGTAGAAAGTCGAGAGGTCCCGGGTACGGTCGGTAGAGCGACGGGCTACGACGCGGGAATAGGCTCAGTCATCGGTCAGGGGAGCCGAGACGATGCCATCGCCCGCACCCGCCGCACCCTCTGCCCCCCTGCCTTCCGCAACGTCCGAACCGCCCGCGGTGGGCTCGCTTTCGGCAGCCTTGGTCGTGTCAGTCGGATTGCTCGCACTCGAGGCCGGGTGCCCCGAGGGGAGGGGTGGGATGGCGTCGAGCCAGGCGGACGCGGCGGACGCGGTATTGGCTCGACGATTTTCGTCGGCGATCTGGACGACGATTTCCTCGCGGACGATGCCGACGTTCGATGGCGCCTCGATCCCGAGCCTTACGCCCTTGGCGTCGCACGCCAGGACGACGATGCGGATCCCGCCATCGATCAGGATCGCGTCCCCCGGGCGTCGACTCAGAATCAGCATCTGTCGGTCAGACCATGTTGAGCAGGGATTGGAGCATCTCGTCGGCGGCAGTGACCACGCGTGCGGCGGCGGTATAGGCCGATTGGAACTGCATCAGGCGGATCAACTCCTCGTCGGTCTGGACTCCGCTCACGCTCAGTCGTCGGGCCTCGGCGTTGGCCGCGAGCGTCTCGTGGACGGTCGCCGCATCGCCGGTCGATCGGATCGAGAGACCGAGGTCCTGGACGAGGTTCGCATGGAAGTCGCCGAAGGTGCGGCCACCGAGGTAGTCAGTTTCGGGCGTGTCGCGCAGTTGCGCAAGTGCGAGCGCAATGTCCGATGCACCGGACCGGTACTCACCGGCGGCGCCGCCGCTCCCCGCAGCGATGGAACTGGCGTCGGCCGCGACGTCGTCCGAGAGCGCAATATTGCGCGCAGTGACGAGCGAGAGGTCGCCGCCCTGATCGTCGAAGAAGACCACGTCGGTCTGCCCGAGCGGGTTCGTGCCGGTACGATGCAGATCGTTTACCGTATGGACGATCCCTCGCGCCAGCTCGTCGAGCCGATCCTCGAGCGCCGGCAGATCGGTGTTCAGCACCTGCAGCATCCCGGCGAGCTCGCCGCCACGCACGTCGAGCGTGGTACCGCTCTCGAGCCGCAGGCTCCAGTCGTCACCCGAGAAATGCGCCTGCAGCTTGCTCACGCGTACGCCGTCGACGATGCCGACGCCACCGGCGATGACGCCGACGCTCCCGTTCTCACGCTCGTGGACCTCGATCGAGACGAGAGTCGCCATCTCGTCGAGGATTCGGTCGCGCTCGTCGCGCAGGTCGGAGGCGGTGTGTCCACCCGCTTCCTCGGCGACGATCCGTCGGTTCAGGTCGGCTACGGCGCTGGAGAGGTCGTTGAGGCGGCCGACGGTGCCACCCAACCGCGCGGTCGCGACGTCGCGGACCTCGTCGAGACCGGCGGCGAGCCCGTTCAACTGCTCCGCGAGCTGCCGGCCGCGACTCTGCACCGCCGTGCGCGCACTGGTGTTGGTCGGGTCGTTCGCAAGATCCGCCCAGGAAGACCAGAAGGCGTCGAGCGCGGCACCGAGCCCGTAGTCGCCGGGCTCGCCGAAGCGCGTCTCGACCAGTCCCAGGAGGTCGTAGCGCATGCGGTGGCCGGAGGCGAGCGACGACTCCCGGCGGAACGAACGATCCAGGAGCGCGTCACGTGCCCGCTCGACGTCGACGACGTGGACCCCGGTCCCGACCGGCCCAAAGGGGGTCGAGATCGGCGTGCCAGCGACCATATCCGCGCGCTGGCGCGAGTAGCCCTCCGTGGTCGCGTTGCTGATGTTGTGTGCCGTCACCTGCGTCGCGCGCTGCTGCGCAAGCAAGGCCGTGCGGGCCGTGTTGAGGATCCCGCCGATGGTGGAAGCCATCTTACACCTGCCGGTTGATCAGGACGCCACTCGGCCGGGTGCCGCCGACGGTCCGGGCCTCGGCATCGTAGCCGGGGGCGGCGAGTGTGCTGCCGAGGAGCGCACGCATGTATTCGTCGCCGCTGCGCAGGGCGTCGCGCAGGATGCGCCGGTTCAACTCGATCTCGCGCGAGAGCGTGCGCGCCGTCGCCTGGACGCGCTTCCGCGCCTCTCGCACCGCATCCGTCATCGCGCTCCCGAGCGAGGCCTCGAGGTCCTCGAGCCCCACATCCTCGGAGCCGGTGAGCGCGCCGACGAGCGTCCGGCGACGGGTGCGTGCCTCGTTCATCGTGCGGATCACGCGGTGCGCGGCGAACACGCTGTCGTTCACGCGGTCCACGTTCTCACCGGCGACTCCCGCGCGCTGCTCGCGGATGACGACAAGGAGTTCGTCGAGTAGTCGCGCCTCGAGTTCCAGCGTCGCGACGAGGGAGTCGACGCTGACGCCTGGACTCGGCGCCGTGAACCGGGCCGATCGCGCGCTGGGGGGCTCTCCGTACATCACGGCGTACCCGCCTCTCGCCCGGCGACATTCGAGCCGTCGACGGACGCATGCGCCCCATCCGCGGCACCCCCCAACGCGCCTCTCAGCTGTCGATAGAGTGCGTCGCCGAGAGAGCCCTCGAGGCGGGATGCCGCCGTGGTGGAGAGGTGCGTGTCCATGAGCCCCGTGAAGATGTCCTCACCGGTCCCGCCACTCACCACACCACCCTCCGGAATCGTCTCGCGCATCGCCTTCAGCATCTGTTCGAAGAAGACGCCCTCGAGCTCCGAACACGCCCGGCGCAGTGCCGCTTCACGACCGGCCGCGCTTGCCACTGCCGCACCTGACGGCGAGCGTGCCGTCATGCCTGTCGCGGCCGCGCCGTCACGCAGTCCGGAATGCCTCGCGCCCCTGGCGACGCTGCCCACTCCCATCGCACCCGGCGACCTCGCCGCCGCACCCGTCGTCACCATGCCGGCGCTCATCGGATGTCCACCTCCGCCGCGAGGGCGCCTACGGAGCGGAGCGACTCGAAGATCGCGGCGATCGCGGAGGGCGGCGCGGCGACCGCGTGCAGCGCCGCCGCCACGGACTGGACCGTCGTGCCGGGGTCGACCTGAACGACGCCCGGTGACGCGGCCGGATCCGCAGCGCCGATCGTCAGCGTCATCGACCCATGGCTCACGACGGCCTCGCCCACGACCATGTCGCCGCCGGCGACCACGGTGCCATCCCTTCCGTCGATCACGATCATCGAGCGCCGGTCCGGCTGGACGCGTAACTCGCCGATCCGGCTCAGCGTCACCGCCGGGTTCACGCCCGCGGGCAGGTCGAGGGCGACCGAGCCCGGGTCCTCGACCACGGCCGTGCCGTCGCCGAACTCGCGGTTGACCGCATCGACGATCCGCATCGCCGTCCCCAGGTTCGGCTCGCGAAGCAGCAGCCGCGAGGATGCGGCGAAGTCGGGCCGCGGCGGATCCATGGCGAGTAGCCCGCCGGTCGGGATGCGCGCCGTCGTCTCGACGGTGGCGAGGCCGCGTAGCGAGCCGCCCTCACTCATGAGGAGAGGCCCCTGTGCGGTCGCGACGGGCTCGCCGCCGACCTCGAAGACGAGTGGCGTGGTCCAGAGCACGCCGCCGCGCAGCGAGACCGCATCGCCGATCGAGGAAACCTGCACCTCGAAGCGCCCGCCGGCGCGCTGGTACGGCGAAATTTCCGCGGTCACGAGGACCGCGGCCACGTTCCGGGTCCGAAGCATCTGCTCCGGCACCTCGACCGAGAAGTTGCGCAGCAGGTTGACCACGGAGCGCACGGTGTGGCGCGCGCCGTAGCCGCCCATGGCCCGGTCGCCCGTCCCGTCGAGGCCGACCACGAGGCCGTAGCCGACGAGGCGGATCGGCACCTCGCGCTCGGCGTGCGTGAGGTCGCGGATGCGGATGTCCTGGGCGTGCCCGATGCGCGCGACAGCGCCGAGTGCGAACGCCAACACAAGCGTCGTCGCGACGGTGCGCGCGGCCCGGGACGCGAGCGGGAATCGTGGCGTGGATGCGGTCCGTGCCCCGCACGCTTTTCGCGCCTCGCGTGCGGATCCAGCCATGCACACGGCTCTCGATGCCGGAACACCGGCGTTCCTCGCGAATCGGCGAATTCTCGTCATCATGGCCAGAACCACCCCAGGATGCGGCCCAGTACGCTCCCCTTCGGGTTGTCGAGCTTGCCGTTCGATTCGTAGGTGATCGACGCATCGGCGACGCGCCAGGAGTCGACCACGTTGTTCGCCGGCACGTCCTCGGGTCGCAGCAGCCCCGAGAGGAGGATCTCCTGCTCGTGCTCGTCGATGACCATGCGCTTGCGGCCCTCGATTCGAAGAGCGCCGGACGGCTCGATCCCGGTCACACGTACCGTGATCTCCGATGTCAGCCGGTCCTGGCGCGTCGTCTGGCCGCGCTGGCGGTGGCAGGTGTTGCGCGAGACCGGCGGGGTGTCGATCGGCATTCTCACCCTGTTGATCGCCGCGCTGTTCTACAGCCGGATGCTGGCGATGGCCGGCGTGCCTTCGGTGATCGCCGAGCTGGTGATGGATGCAGGCTTGGGACCGTACGGCTTTCTTGCCCTGTATGTGCTGATCATCCTGCTGCTCGGCATGATCCTGGATTCGACCTCCATCCTGCTGGTGATGACGCCGATCGCAGCTCCCATCGCCGCCGACTTTGGGTTCAATTTGATCCATTTCGGCATCATTACCGTGATCGCGGTGGAGATCGGCCTGCTGACGCCGCCGTTCGGGATCTCGATCTTCACGGTGAAGTCGACCTTGAACGACGACGCCGTCCCGGTGGAGTCGGTCTTCCTTGGCGCGCTGCCTTTCGTCGCGGTGATGCTAATCGTCTTGGGTGTGGTCGTAGCCTTCCCGCAGTTGACGCTGGCGCTGATCTGAACGGGCTGGCGGAGCTGGTGCTGGCCACGGCTGCTTCCGGCGCCGGTGCGGTAGCAACCGCTTGACCGCTACGGAGCCCTGGCGAGCAGTTGCGAATCGGCTCTGGTGGCAGGAAAAACGAAAGCCGTCGACTTCCGGTCGACGGCTTTCCAAGCCACGGCTAGATGCGTTTGAGTGCGCGCAGGATGCGCTCAGGGGTCATGGGCATGGTGGTGATGCGGCCGCCCAGCGGTGCGATGGCATCGTTGACCGCGTTCATGATCGCCGCCGGCGCCGCCGCGGTTCCCGCCTCGCCGGCGCCCTTGGCGCCCAGCTCCGAGTACCGGCTAGGCGTCTCCATGTGAGCCACCTCGATGTCGGGCAGCTCCGGGGCGAGCGGAACGAGATAGTCCGCCAGGCTGCCGTTGATGAGCTGCCCCTCGGCGTTGTAGAGGCACTCTTCATACAAGGCCATGCCTATGCCCTGGGCGACGCCACCGCGGATCTGCTCGTCCACCAGCTTGGGATTCAGCACCCGGCCGCAATCCTCCACCACCCA
>CALKIP010000293.1 GCA_937995995.1 uncultured bacterium | reverse complement strand
GCGCGCCGCAGCGGGGACCGAGCTGGCGCGGACACTTGTCGAGCGAGTCGTGGAAGCCACCGCCGTCGCCGAGCTGCAGGACCACCAGCCCAACGAACCGGCCCATGTGCTCCGGGCCGTGCAGCGGCTGCTCCCGGACGGCAAGCCCGCGGTGATCGAGGAGCCGCTGATCCCGCTCCTCGACTCCGCGCTGCTGACGAACTCCCCCGGCGAGCCGGCCGTAGGGCACCAGATCGCCACCGAGATTGCGTCGGCGGACCGGATCGACCTGATCATGGCCTTCATCCGCCGCTCGGGGATCCGGCCGTTGCGCGAGAAGCTGAAGCGCCACGTCGAGAATGGCGGTCGGCTGCGAGTCCTCACCACCACGTACACCGGCTCGACGGAGGCCGTGGCGCTCGACTGGCTGGCGGAACTCGGCGCCGACGTCCGGGTCTCCTACGACACCACGAGTACGCGGCTTCACGCCAAGGCCTGGCTCTTCCACCGCGATTCCGGCTTCTCCACCGCCTACGTCGGCTCGTCCAACCTCACACACTGGGCACAGGCGACGGGCCTCGAGTGGAACGTCCGCATCTCCGGCGCCCGCAACCGCTCCATCATCGAGAAGGTAGCCGCGGTCTTCGAGAGCTACTGGGAGGAGGCCGACTTCGAGCCGTACGACCGCGAACGCTTCGCCGCGGCCGTGGACCGGGACCGCCCGGAGGGCGACCGGGTGATCCTGAGCCCGACCGAGATCCGACCGTACCCGTTCCAGGAGCGGCTGCTCGAGCAGATCGAGCTCTCCCGGGAGCGGGGCTGGCACCGCAACCTGCTGGTCGCGGCGACGGGGACCGGCAAGACCGTCATGGCCGCACTGGACTACCAACGGCTGCGGCAGCGGCTCCCGCGGGCGCGGCTCCTCTTCGTCGCCCACCGCGAGGAAATCCTTACGCAGAGCCGGGCGACGTTCGCCCACGCGCTGCGCGACGCCAACTTCGGCGAGCTGTGGGTCGGCGGCCGGAGGCCGGAGGAGTACGATCACGTCTTCGCCTCCATCCAGTCGCTGAGCGCCAGTGGCGTCGACCGGATCCCGCCCGACCACTTCGACATCGTCATCATCGACGAGTTCCACCACGCCGCAGCCGCGTCGTACACGCGGCTCCTCGAGCACCTGGAGCCCCGCGAGCTGCTCGGTCTCACCGCCACGCCCGAGCGCAGCGACGGCCTCCCCGTGCTCCACTGGTTCGACGACCGCATCGCCGCCGAGCTCCGGCTCTGGGACGCCATCGACCAGCATCGTCTCACGCCCTTCGCCTACTTCGGCATCGCCGACGAGCTCGACTTGCGGGAGATCCCGTGGCGGCGAGGCCGGGGGTACGACACCGAGGCGGTGACCGACGTCATCACCGCCGACGATGTCTGGGCCCGCTACGTCCTGAACAAATTCGCTGAGCACTTCGGTGATCCGTCGGGCGGCCTGGGCAACGTCCGCGCCCTCGGCTTCTGCGTCAGCGTCGCCCACGCCCGCTACATGGCGCGTGTGTTCAGCGAGCACGGCGTGCCCGCGGTGGCGGTCACCGGCGAGACGCGTGACGACGAGCGTAAGCAGGCGCTGCGCGACCTGGAGCGGGGCGACGTCCGCGTCGTCTTCTCCGTCGTCCTGTTTAACGAGGGCGTCGACGTCCCCACCGTCGACGCCCTCCTCATGCTCCGCCCCACCGAGAGCCCGCTCCTCTTCCTCCAGCAGCTCGGCCGCGGGCTCCGCAAGGCCGAGGGCAAGGCCGTCTGCACCGTCCTCGACTTCGTCGGCCACCACCGCAAGGAATTCCGCTACGACCGCCGCTTCCGTGCCCTCCTCGGCGGTACCCGCAAGGAGGTGGAGCGGCAGGTCGAGCAGGGTTTCCCCTTCCTCCCCGCCGGCTGCCACATGGAGCTGGACCGCGTCGCGTCGGAACGGGTCCTGTCGAGCATCCGGAATGCGCTGCCGCGGAACATCACGGAGAGAGCCGCAGAGCTGAGGGAGCTGGCCGCCCGACAGGGCGACGTCACCCTGAAGCAGTTCCTGGACGCCACCGGCCTGGAACTGGACGACGTCTACGCCGGCAACCACTCGTGGTCCGACCTCCGGGAGCGGGCCGGGCTCCAGAACGCAGCGCCCGGCGAGCACGAGGCGATCCTCAGGCGAGCGTGCGGCCGGATGCTGCACGTGGACGATCCGGAGCGGTTGGCGACGTGGCGGGCGTGGCTCCAGCAGGACGTTCCGAACGTGGGGGACGTCCCGGACTCCGAGCGCAACAGCCGCGTCCTTCGCATGCTCCTCGGCCAGCTCCTGGACCAGGTACCTGGCGCGGGCGGCCTGAGCCTCCGTGACGGCGTCGACGTGCTCCGGGCACACCCCCAGGTCCGTCGCGGACTGGTCGAGCTTGACGACCGGGTGTCACACGTCACCCCTAAACTCGAGATCCTCCCCGAGGTGCCGCTCCACGTCCACGCGCGCTACACTCGCATTGAGATCCTCGCCGCGTGCGGCGTGGGTGAGGGGGTGAGGGTGGCGTCGTGGCAAACGGGCGTCCGCTATGTGGAGGCGCTGCCCGCCGACCTGCTGGCGTTCACGCTGGACAAGACCAGCGGCGCGTTCTCCCCCACCACCCGCTACCGCGACTACGCCATTAGCCGCGAACTCATCCACTGGGAGAGTCAGTCGGTCACTCGGGCGGACAGCGAGACGGGGAGGCGGTATCAGGAGCACGTGGCGCGAGGCAGCCATGTCCTGCTGTTCGCGCGGCTGAACACGGACGAGCGAGCGTTTCATTTTCTCGGGCCGGCAAGGTATGTCCGGCATGAGGGGGAGCAGCCGATGGCGATCACGTGGAAGTTGGAGTATCGGCTGCCTGGGGATTTGTATCAGGCGTTTGCGGCGGCGGTGGCGTGAGGCACCCCCATCCGACCGCCTACGCCGTCGGCTCGACCCGATCCGCCTCCTGCAGCGCCTCCTCGCGTGCTCGACCCGCCACCGGTCGTACGCCATCTGCATGGCCAACCAGAGCTCCGTACCATTGCCGCAGGAAGCGGCCGAGCTGCTCCAGCTCCAGGCGCAGCACGGCGCCGGGGTGGGAGGGGGTCGATTCGTTTCGTGGCGCGGTAGCGTCATGGCGCATTCAGTGGTAGAGGACCAGAAACGGGTGCGGGCGCGGGCGGCGCAAAGCCGCTTGGCTGGGCGGCACTACTACCCAAACCTGACCACTCCCCTTGCCTTGATTAGAGATCGGCGCTAAACCTAACTAAGGATCTCCGCCAAGTTAGACTTATCGCACGGGACTGATCATGATCGGCCGTCGAATACAGCTGACCTGGCAACACGACCCGACCGTCTACGCACCGCCAAAATATCGCCGAGCTTGCCGGTATGAGGCCTTTGTCCCTGTTCCTCTTGCTGAACAGGAGCAGGTAAGATTGGGCGTGGACGTCGCCGGCGTGGTGTCCGAGGCTGAAGCTGCAATCCGCGAACTGAATACAAATGCACGCCCTGCGTTGGCTCCTCTCGCCAGGCTCCTCCTCAGGACCGAGTCGATCGCATCCTCCAAAGTGGAAGGAATGCAACTCGGGATCCGGGAGCTGGCGCGTGCGGAGGCCCGCATAGAGTCGGGTGGCAAGGCAGGCCCGACCGCTCTCGAGATCCTGGCGAATATCGATGCCATGGAACTCGCGATCCATGAGGCAGCGACGGTCGATCGGTTCTCCACCACCGAGATCCAGGCGATTCACCGGCGACTGCTGGAGAAGGCACCAAACGCGCACGTCGCCGGGCGGATCCGAACGGTTCAGAACTGGATTGGCGGTAACGACTACAACCCGTGTGGCGCGGACTTCGTGCCCCCTCCACCCGAGTACGTCGCGGCACTTCTCACGGACCTATGCGAAGCGACAAACGATGACCTGCTCCCGCCATTGGTGCAGGCTGCGCTGGTTCACGCTCAGTTCGAGACGATTCATCCCTTCGACGATGGCAATGGGCGCACCGGCCGAGCGCTGATCCATGTCGTGTTGCGCAGGCGCGGTATCGCTCCCGCATATGTGCCCCCGATCAGCGTGGCCCTGTCGAGGGCACGGGACCGATACATAAGCGGTCTGACCGATTATCGCGAGGGGCGGGCCGAGGCGTGGATCGAGTACTTTGCCGGCATCGCGGCAAGCGCCGCGCATCTAGCTTCTGACTATCTGGAAGCGGTCCATGCGTTGACCGCCCGCTGGCGCACCCAACTTGCGGAGGCGCCTCGGTCACCGCGCTCCGACGCGGCCGCATGGGCGATCATCGACATCCTTCCAGCCCATCCGATGATCAGCGCCCCGGTCGCGGCCGCGGCGACAGGAAGATCCAAGCCACAGATCTACCAGGGGCTCCGTGAGCTGGAGAACGCTGGCATACTCGAGCCCCTTTCGCTCGGGAAACGCAATCGATCCTGGGAGGCAGTGGGACTACTTGACCTGCTTGCCAGGCTCGAGGCAGGTGAGCGCCCATAAGCTGATCGCCCCCGATCGGCCCGACGACGCACCGCGAAGATATTCGGAACTCCCCACCACCTCCGCAGTATCAACTAATAGAACCAAACAACGCACTGCGCCGGTCCACGGACCGGCGCATTTCGTGTGCGTATATCCATTGCGGAGACGGGATTCGGGCAAAACAGGAAGAACGTCCCCACTGACGATGGTGGCATGAACGCATTTTCACGCCATAACGGAACCAGCACCGGTGCACGCCCCCGCCCCCCTCTCCCTCCCGGCTCCTCGGGGTGGGTCCAGGTACGGGGCGCCCGTGAGCACAATCTGCGGAACGTCGACATCGACATTCCTCGCGATGCCTTCGTCCTCTTCACGGGCGTCTCGGGCTCGGGCAAGTCGTCGCTCGCCTTCGGGACGATCTACGCCGAGGCGCAGCGTCGCTACTTCGAGTCCGTCGCGCCGTACGCGCGCCGGCTCCTCGACCAGGTTGGCGCGCCGGAGGTCGATTCGATCCGGGGGCTGCCCCCTGCCGTCGCGCTCCGTCAGGCCCGGGGCGGGACGAGTTCGCGGTCGACGGTGGGGACGATCACGTCGCTTTCCAACGTTCTGAGGATGCTCTACAGCCGGGCCGGCCGGTACCCGAGCCCCGACTCGCCGCGCCTGGACTCGGACGCGTTCTCGCCGAACACCGCGGCCGGGGCCTGCCCGACGTGTCACGGGCAGGGGATCGCACGGAGCACGAACGAGGCGCTCCTCGTCCCGGACGACTCGCTCTCGATCCGTGAGGGCGCGATCGCCGCCTGGCCGGGTGCTTGGCTGAGCAAGAACTACCGCGAGATCCTGATCGAGCTCGGCTACGACATCGACAAGCCCTGGCGCGAGCTGAGCCGGGAGGAGCGGGACTGGATCCTCTTCACCGACGAGGAGCCGATCCTGACCGTGCACCCGGACCGCGGCCCCGAG
This sequence comes from uncultured bacterium, assembly GCA_937995995.1. Classification (GTDB taxonomy): domain Bacteria; phylum Gemmatimonadota; class Gemmatimonadetes; order Longimicrobiales; family RSA9; genus CALBZE01. Next base: position 4,188 of record CALKIP010000293.1, on the reverse strand, counting down.
CGGGAGGGCGAGACCTACCAGGGGCAGTGGATCTCCGTGGAGAAGTATCTCTTCCGGACCTACACCAGGACGCAGTCGGAGCGGCAGCGGGCGCGCCTCGAGCCGTTCTTCACGACAGGCCCCTGCCCCGACTGCCGCGGCAAGCGGCTCCGGAAGGAGGCCCTCGCCGTGACCTTCGAGGGCTACGACATCACGGAGCTCTCGGCCAGGTCCCTGGACGACGTGTACCGGATCATCGCCGGCGCCGTGGAGGGAGACGGGCGCGGCAGCGGCGAGAGGAGCGGGGCCCAGGCCTCCGTCGCCGCCGACGTCGGCGCGGAACTCCTGGCCCGGATCGAGATCATCCGTGGGATGGGGCTCGGCTACCTGTCGATGGATCGCGCCAGCACCGAGCTCTCCTCGGGCGAGCTCCAGCGGCTACGGCTCGCGACGCAGCTCCGGGCCGGGCTCTTCGGCGTCGTCTACGTCCTGGACGAGCCCTCCGCCGGGCTGCACCCGGCCGACGCCGAGGCGCTGTACGCGGCGCTCCGGCAGCTGGTCGAGGCCGGGAACTCGCTCTTCGTCGTCGAGCACGACCTCTCGATCGCCAGGCGGGCGGACTGGATCGTGGACATCGGGCCCGACGCGGGCGTCGAGGGCGGCAGGATCGTCTACAGCGGGCCGCCCGAAGGGCTCGCCGAGGCCCCCGAGTCCGTGACGCGTCGGTACATGTTCCCGAACGGCGCCCCGGTGCCGCACGAGCCCCGGAAGGCCGAGTCCTGGCTCACGCTGAGAGGGCTACGGCGGAACAACCTGAAGGACATCACGGTCGACATCCCCCTCGGCGTCATGACGGCGATCACCGGGGTGTCGGGCTCGGGGAAGACCTCGCTCCTCCAGGAGATCCTGGACCGGGTCGGGGTGGAGGCGGGCGCTTCAGCCGAGGGCGAGGGTGCGGATCGGGAGGACAGCGCGGGCGCTCAGGACGGCAGCAAGGGCGCCGGAGCAGAACTCACGCTCGCCGAGGGCACTGCCCCGCCCTCCCGCATCATCTCGATCGACCAGAAGCCGATCGGCCGCTCGCCCCGCTCGAACCTGGCGACCTACACCGGCCTCTTCGACGGGGTGCGCCGGCTCTTCGCACAGACGGACGAGGCACGGGCACGGCGGTACACGGCGGGTCGGTTCTCCTTCAACGTGAAGGGCGGGCGCTGCGAGACCTGCGAGGGCGAGGGCTACATCCTGGTCGAGCTGCTCTTCCTGCCGGAGAACTACTCGCCCTGCCCCGACTGCCACGGGCGCCGCTACAACCCGGAGACGCTCCAGATCCGGTACCGGGGCCTCGACATCGCGGAGGTGCTGGACCTCTCCGTCGCCGACGCGGCCGCGTTCTTCGAGGACGTGCCCCCGGTCGCGCGAGCCCTCCGTGCTCTCCTGGACGTGGGACTCGGCTACCTGACCCTCGGCCAGCCCGCGACGGAGCTGTCCGGCGGCGAGGCGCAGAGGATCAAGCTCGCGACGGAGCTCCAGCGGCAGGTCCGGCCCGGGGCCGTCTTCGTCCTCGACGAGCCGACCGGCGGGCTCCACCCCGCCAACGTGCGCGACCTCATCGCCGTCTTCCGCCGCCTCGCCGATGCGGGGAGCACGGTCATCGTCGTCGAGCACGACATGGAGGTGGTCGCCGCCTCGGACTGGGTGATCGAGCTCGGGCCCGGCGGCGGCGACGAGGGCGGAAACGTCGTGGCGGCGAAGACGCCACGCGAGCTCGCCAGGGACCCTCGGAGCGTGAGCGCGAAGTACCTGGCCCGGGTGCTGGCGTGAGGAGTCAACGAAATACGCCGCGAGGAGCGATCGGCCTACTCTAGATCCTCCGGCACGGGCAGGATGGCGCTAATCAGCGCAAAGGGCGCCGCCTCGTGCTCACTCGACTCGCTCGGGATGGGCGACGGTGAGCAAGAAGGTGGCACCGTCGTCGGAAGCCACCCAGTGGCGGATGCCCGGCCCGGCGGCGAGGAGCTGCCCCGGTCCGAGGTGGTGCTCCTCGTCGCCCGCCCCGATCCGGATGCGCCCCTCGAGCACCTGAACGGTGATCGGGCCCGCCGCCCTGTGCTCCGCCAGCTCGCCGCCCGGGCCGAGGACGACCAGCGTCACGCGGAGCGGCCCGTCCTTGAGCAGCGTGCGGGCGTTCCGGCCGCTTCGCCGGATCAGCTCGGGGTCCGTGGCGCGCTCGCGCTCCTCCTCGAGCCCGAAGACGAGGATGTCACCAGAAAGCGGTCGTTGAATGGACGGCATGCTCCTCCTCCGGCTGGGGTCCTTCCGAATGTGGACCCGCCACGTCTCGGGGCCGTCCTCGAGCTACTCGAAAGAGAACGCCTCGCCGCCGCGGGTGGCCTCCAACGCATAGTACGTGCGCTTCGGGTCGTGGTCCACCGTCGGCTCGAGCGCTCCGCTACTTCACGACCGGCGACGCCGCCACTGCGCACCCGAGCTCCTTGCGGACGAACGGATCCGCCTCCGTTGCCAATGCTCGCTCCAGGGCCTCCCTGGCCTCGCCCGAGTCCACCCGGCCGAGCGCCCAGGCGGCGTGCCCACGCACCAGCGGATCCGGATCCGAAAGCGCCGAGGTCAGCACCGACACAGCCTCCTCCCGCGCCTCACCCAGCCCCGCCAGCCAGTTCCCCATGGCGACGGCCACGTTGCGTCTGAAGCCCGCGTACCCCGCCCGCCGCATCGCCGAGCCGCGCGTCCAGACGTCCCACTCCTCACGCGTCATCCGCATGAGCTCGACGAGTGACGGCGCCTCCGTCCCTGGCAGGTCGTCGGATACGGCCGGCCGGTCCTCCGCTTCCCGCCAATCCGCCCGATAATCCCGCTCCATCGTCAACTGCACGAACTTCGGCCCATTCCACGGGCAGACCTCCTGGCAGATGTCGCACCCGTAGATCCGATCCCCGATCGCGGACCGCAGCTCGCGCGGAATCGGCCCACGATTCTCGATGGTGAGATAGGAGATGCAGCGCCTCGCGTCGATCACCGGCGCGCCGTCCGCGTCACGGCCGAGGAGCGCCCCGGTCGGGCACGCATCCACGCAAGCCGAACAGGTGCCGCAGCGGTTCTCCTCGAACGGCGCATCGGGCTCCAGCTCGAGCTCGACGAGGAGTGAGCCGAGGAAGAAGTACGAGCCGCGACGCGGATGGATCAGCAGCGTGTTCCTCCCGAACCACCCCAGCCCCGCCCGCCGCGCCCGCTCCCGCTCGAGCACCGGCCCCGGGTCCCCGTCCGCCCGGGCCGCCCGCCGCTCCCGCCCCACCTCCTCCTCGATCCAGCGGAGCAAGGCGAGGAGCTTCTTCTTCATGACCTTGTGATAGTCGCGCCCCCGCGCGTAGCGCGCGATGATGCCCCGGCCCTCGCCATTGCGCCCGCGCTCGCCCTCGAAATAATAGTTGTGTCCGACCACGATCGCCGAGCGGAGCTCCGGCCACGCCGCACGCGGGTCCAGGCGACGCTCGACCGCGTCCTCCCGCGCCAGGTACGCCATCTCCCCGTGGCGGCCCTCGGCAAGCCAGCGGCGATAGAAGGCACCGTAATCGCTCTCGCGCACGGGCGCGATCCCGACCAGATCGAAGCCCAGCGTCCGGGCCTTTTCCTTGATGCGTTCCGACAGCGATGTCGTGGCGTTGGTCATGATGGCCGGTGATACCCGTGCGCCGGCGGGCCGGCCCGCGTCCGCCCCGGTGTCGCGATGGCTGCACCCCGATCGTTCCTTGCCGGAACGGCTGCCTGGCGGCACTCCACGGGTGAGTCTCGGCCGGCCCCGAAGTTCTTGTGCACTCACCGGCCGGCGTGTACTTTACGCGCCCTTCGAACAACCGTTCCCCGGTCAGTGCTGGCGGTGTCGTGTCCACGCAGGCGCGTGTTGCGGACTGCGTACGCCACCCTGTTGAGCCCTGTGATCGCGAAATGCGGTGGCAGGCGGAGCCGTCGGAGACAGGGGCCTGTCCGCACCAGGGGATCTGACCGGATCAATCGATATATCCCATCATTCAGGAGAATCCGATGAGAGGATTTCCTACGAATCGCTTCGGCGCGCTGCCGTACGTGCTCGCCGCGCTGCTGGTCTGGGCCGTGCCCGCCGCGGCCCAGACGGGCACGATCCGGGGCGTAGTGACCGACGCGGTCAGTCGGTCCCCGGTCGAGGCGGTCGACATC
>CALKIP010000292.1 GCA_937995995.1 uncultured bacterium | reverse complement strand
TTGTTGACCAGGATGTCGACCTGTCCGAGCCGGGTCTCGGCCTCACGGGCGAGTGCTCTCACGCTCTCCGGGTCGGCGACGTCGCACGGCACGGCCCACGCGCGGTGGCCGGCTTCGCGGAGGTGCTCGGCCACGCCCGCGACCGCGGCCTCCGTCCGCGCCGCGACGATCACCGCCGCGCCGGCCTCGGCCAGTGCCCGTGCGACCGCGGCGCCGATGCCGCGCCCGGCGCCGGTCACGACGGCGGTCCGGCCGTGGAGGTGGAGGGGCGAGGTGCCGCGCTGGGTCGTCTTCATCGACCCCGAATGTTTGTCCTTCGAGGCCGTGGCGTCAATCATTCTCTGTCCGGACCGGGCTCGGGGCCTCGGTTCGGAGCTGCGCCATGTGGGCCCTTCAGGCGCCATCTGCGGGAAGTGTTGGCGCAGCGCCGTGACCAGGTATTGCCCACCGACGCCGGCGAGGCGAAAATGACAACACCCCTTCCCGACCCGAGTGCCGACCGCTGAAACTCCGACCAAGAGACCGAACGCCCATGACTTCAGCCGCCACGCCGAGCGCACCCGTGCTGCCGACCCGTCGCGAGACGGTCGAGACGCCCGAGCACGTCTCGATCACCTACGATCTCGCCGATCTCGGCTCGCGCTTCGCCGCGCTGGTGCTGGATGGGATCATCGTATTCATCACGTTGGCCGTCCTCTTCATCGGCATCCCGCTCCTGGCGTCACGCCTGGGGCTCGCGGCCGGCTGGCCTGCGGGTTGGGTGCTCGGCGCGATACTCATCGCGGCCTTCGTGCTGATCTGGGGCTACTTCGCCTACTTCGAGGGACTACGTGACGGGCAGACGCCCGGGAAGCGGCTGCTGCGGATCCGGGTCGTGCACGACGGCGGCTTCCCGCTCACAGTGCGCGGCGCGCTGATTCGAAACCTCCTGCGCGTGATCGATATTCAGCCGCTGCCGTCGTGCATCGTCGGCGGAACCTTCATGATGCTGCACCCGCGCACCAAGCGGGTCGGGGATCTGGCTGCGGGGACGATCGTGGTTCGCGAGCGGATGGTGGCCTTGCTCCCTGAGGAGGAGGTCCAGGCGACGGCGCGAGGCCCGGTCCGCCTCGACGACGCCGAGTTCGCGGCGCTCGCGCAGTACGTCGCGCGCCGGGGCGCGCTGCGTGCCGACGTGCGCGACCGCCTCGCCGGGCGTTTGATCGAGCTCCTCGGCCGGCATTTCGACGGTGATGCCCGCCTCCTCGAGCTCGGGGCCGACGCGTACCTGGCGGCCTTCCACGCCGAGGAGACGGCACGGCGTGCGGCACACGGCGCGGGCGGTGCGTCGGGGAGCGCCCAGGCGACGTCGCTCGCGAAGAAGCAGCGCCCGACGTGGGAGGCGTACCGCGCGCTCCTCGAGCGGGCGCAGCGGCGCGGGCTCGAGCGGCTGGACGAGGGCGACGTCGCCCGCTTCGCCACGCTCTACCGCGAGGTCGCGGCCGACCTGGCGCGGGCGCGCAGCTACGGCGGCTCGGCGGCGCTCATCTACACGCTCGAGCGCTGGGTCGGCGCGGGGCACAACCTGCTGTATCGCCCGGCGCAGCAGTCGTGGCAGGCGCTGCGCGGGTGGCTCGGCGGCGGCTTCCCGGCGCTCGTCCGGCTGCGCTGGCGGCCGATCGCTCTCGCCGCTGCACTCTTCTACCTCCCGGCGCTGATCACCCTCGGCGCGGTGCGCCAGGATCCGGCGCGCGAGCTGGACCTGCTGCCGCCCGGGATGATCGCGCGTGCCGAGGCGGCGCAGGAGCGTGAGGCACAGGGGCTCGGCTACGTGGAGATCCCGGACGTCTTTATGCCGGTCTTCGCTTCGGGGATCATCGCCAACAACGTGCAGGTCACCTTCATGGCGTTTGCCGGCGGGATCCTGGCCGGGGTGGGCACGCTCTCGATCCTGATCTTCAATGGTGTGCACCTCGGCGCCGCGGCGGGGGCGTTCGCGAACCGCGGCGCGAGCCTGCACCTCTGGACCTTCGTCCTGCCCCACGGCGTCATCGAGCTGACGGCGATCTGCATTGCCGGCGGCGCGGGGCTCTGGCTCGCCTCGGGGCTCGTGCTCCCGGGTCGGCAGCGGCGGCGAGACGCCCTCGTCACACGGGCCCGGGAGGCGGTCTCGCTCCTCGGCGGGACGGTCATACTCCTCGTCGTCGCGGGGCTGATCGAGGGGTTCATCTCACCCGCACCGATCGCGCGGCCGCTCAAGCTGACCTTCGCGGCGGCGTTCGCGCTTCTGCTGGTGGGGTATCTGGTGACGGGAGGGCGTGCGGGGAATGCGGGAGGGCGCCCCGCGGGCGCGGGAGGGCCGCCTTCGGCGGCGGGAGAGCTGCCTTCCGGCAGCGGGAGCGCCGGCTAGCGCCGGCGGAATTGCTGTTTCACGAAGGGGGCGGGTGCAGAAAACCCCACGCGCTCGCGCCCGCACCCGCCCTCGCCCGATTCACAACAGCCCGTCGCGCTTGACCTCCAGATAGCGATTGATCAGTGCGTGCGTCGCGGTGTCCGGCGTCGCATCGGCGACGAGGACGCCCGCTCGGCGCATCGAGGCCAGGGCGTGTGCGCGCGCCTGGAGCAACTCTTCGGCGGCGGCGCGGCGGAAGACGTCGGCGTCCGAGCCGGCGGGCGCGGTGGCCGTGGCGTCGAGCTCGGGGTTTCGGAGCGCGACGATCAGCGGAAGGTGCCGAGCGGCGGCCCGGCCGAGGTGCGCGATCAGCGCCGAAGAAGCGCGCGTGTCGATCACATCGGTGAAGAGCACGACGAGCGAGCGCCGGCGCAGCCGCTCGCCGAGGTAGGCGAACGCCGCGGGGTAGTTCGGCTCGACGAGCCGTGCCTGGGCGTCGCCGAAGGCATCGGCGAGGCGCGGGAGCGAGACCCGCGTGGGCGGGAGATAGCGCCCGATGCGGTCGTCGAAGAGGAGGAAGCCGACGCGGTCGCCGTGGGCGGCGGCCACATCGGCCAGGAGGAGCGCGGCGCCGAGGGCGTGATCGAGCCGTTCGTGCCCGCCGATCCGCTCGCTCATGAGCCGGCCGCAGTCGATGGCAAGAAGAATGTTCTGGCTGCGCTCGGCCTGGTAGCGCCGCACCATCGGCTGGCCGCGGCGCGCCGTCGCCTTCCAGTCCAGGGTACGCGGGTCGTCGCCACGGACGTACTCGCGCAGGCTCTCGAACTCGCCGCGCTCGGTGGTCGTGCGCACCGTGCGCGCCCCCGCGAGCGCGAGCCGGTGCCGGAGCCCGAGGAGCCGGTGGCGCTTCACCTCGGCCAGCCCGGGGAGGACGCGGACCGGGTCGGCGGCGGTGATGCGGTACTGTCGCCAGGCCAGCCCGAGCGGCCCGCGGGCCCTCACGTGCACGTCCCCCAGCACCGCCTCGCCTCGCGAATTCGGACGGATCCGGTACATGAGTCGTGCGCGCCCACCGGGCGCGACATCGCATTCGAAGACGTCGGGCGATCCCGGACCGTGCCGAGCCGAAGTCCCCGGCTCACGGGAGAATTCGGCGGGGAGATCGTCCGTCACGCGGCAGCGAATCGCCCTGCCGGTGCCGTTTCGGATCTCCAGCTCGACCTCCGCGGTGCTTCCGAGCGCGACGCTCGCCGGGACTTTCCGCTCGATGCGGAGCTGCCGGCGGCGCGGCGCAAGGAGCGCGTCGGTCGCCGCGGCGGCCAGGATCAACCCGTCCACGACGAGTGCCACGACGTCGCCCAGGAGGAAGAGCGGCGCCGCGAGGGCCAGGAGCGCGAAGAGTCGCGCGGTCGGGAGCAGCATCGAGAGAGCGTCGCTTCAGCGGGGCGCTTCGACGCTCTCGAGCACGCCCTCGAGCCGCTCGTCGACCGACTGGCCCTCGACCTCCGCCTCCGGCGTGAGCACGATGCGGTGGCGCAGCACGGGTGCGGCGAGTCGCTTCACGTCGTCGGGCGTGACGAAGTCTCTCGCGTTGAGGACGGCTTCGGCGCGGGCGGCCAGGAAGAGGGCGACGCTCGCCCGCGGGCTCGCGCCGAGAGCGAACATGGGCTCGTCGCGCGTGGCCCGGACGATCCGCACGATGTAGTCGCGGACGCTCGCCTCGACGTGGACTGCGGCGACCGCGGCACGCAGCGAGAGCAGCTCGTCGCCTCTCAGGACCGGCTCG
>CALKIP010000291.1 GCA_937995995.1 uncultured bacterium | reverse complement strand
GACTCGATTCCCTCGGCCATGATCGTCACCTCCGCCAGCTCCCGCTCGAGAAAGGAGCGAAACGTACGCAGCAGTTGAATGCGTCGGGCACGTAGGCGACGGATCGCGTCCTCCTCCTGCTCGCGCGCACCGAGCGCCGCCGCACGGATTCGCTCGGCCTCGAGTTCGGCCTCCCGCAGCACCAGCTCCGCGTCCTTCGCGGCCTGACGCCGCACGTCCTCGCGCAGTTCCTGCGCACTCAGGAGCGCGTCGTTCAGGGCGCCCTCACGCTGCTGATACTCCTGTACACGCGTCTCCAACTGCCCGACGCGCTCCTCCAACTCACGCGACCGATTGATCAACTCCTCCAGCCGATCGGCGATCAGGTCCAGGAACAGATCCACGTCGGGGACGCTGTAGCCGCGCATCGAACGGGGAAAATCGCCCTTCTTCTTGCGGATTTCGATCGGCGTCAGATCGATCATGTCGTGCGCTCTCCGAATAGGATGGTGCCCAGCCGAACCAGCGTACTCCCCTCCTCCACCGCGATCTCGAAATCGTTCGACATCCCCATCGACAGATGCTCAGGCTCGAAGGCCGGCACCTGTTCGGCACAACGCCGCAGCAGTTCCCGGGTCGCCGCGAACGTGCGTCGCAGCGTGGCCTCGTCGTCCGTGAACGGAGCCATCGTCATGAGCCCACGGATGCGAAGGCGAGGCAGTTCCGCGATCTGCGCGACCGCTTCGACCGCCTCTTCCGCGTCGAACCCGTACTTGCTCTCCTCACCCGAGGTGTTCACCTGGACCAGCCCCGACACCTCGACACCCGCACGCTCCGCCTCCTTCGACAGCTCGCGCGCCAGACGCAGCGAGTCGATCGAATGGATCAGGTCGAAGAGCGGCAGCGCCTTGCGTACCTTGTTGCGCTGGAGATGCCCGATCAGGTGCCACTCGGCACGATCTCGGCCGACCGCAGCGACTTTCGCCTCGAGCTCCTGCACCCGGTTCTCGCCGATACGGCTGAGGCCGACTTCGAGCGCCGCCTCGACCACGGCGGCAGGATGCGTCTTCGTGACCGCGACGATCCCGACCTCGTCGGACCGGCCCACCCGCTCCTTCGCCGCATCGATGCGGTCCCGTATCTCCGTGAGATGATCTCTCAATCGTTCCACATTCATAGGCTCGGTATCTTAACGCAGCGTCGGTGCAAAGAGCAACGCTCGACGTCATCCCACATACGATAAGGGGTCGGCGCTTGCCGACCCCTTATCGATTCACCTCACAGATAGCGGCGGGAGCCGAACAGGGTCCCTTCCGCCTGCTGGCTTACTGCACCCGGAACGTCACCGGAATCTGCACCACCACGCGCACCGGCTTGTCGCGGTTCAGCGCGGGCGAGAACTGCATGATGTCCGCGACCTTCGTCGCCGCCTCGTCCATCGCCGGATAGCCGCTCGTCTGGCCGACCTGGTGCTGGACGACCTTGCCTTCCTCGTCGATCCAGAAGAGCACCATGACCGTACCGCCGATCCCGGCATCGCGCAGGAGCGGCGGGTAATGGCGCTCCAGCGCGCGAGCCACATCGCCCGCGTTGCGCAGCGACGGCTGGACCATGTCCGGCGTGAATGCACGGAAGCTCGACAGGTCGTCGCCCGACGTCGGCGTCGGCGGCGGCGGCAGGCTCTCGATCGGGTTCTCCTCGAACGTCGTCGGCGCGATCGTGATGTCCTCATCGATCGCCGCGGCACTCACCACCGGCGTCGCGGGACGTGCGATCGCCTCCGGCGGCGGCGGGATCTCGATCTCCGGCGGCAGCTCGATCGCCTCGAGCTCCACGGCCGTGAACGACATGTCCTCGGCCTCGATGTCCGGGAAGAACGCGAACACTGCGAAGTGGATCGCCGTCGCCGCGATCATCGACCCCCAGAACCAGCTACCGAAGCTGCGCTTGAACCGGTCATTCGCCGTCTCGAAGGCGACGACCCCCGGCCGAGGGCGCGTTTCCACCGTCGTCGTCATACGGCTACCTCCTTGCGCGCCGTACGCGCTCCTCGAGATTCGTGTAGAATGTCACTCGCACGGAGCCCGCCTCCTGGAGCTCCTTCTGAATTGCGTCCACGTACTGGTATGCCACCCCACGATCCGCGCGGAGCACCGTCACCAGACGCTGGCCCGACTCCATGTAGAGCGGACCGACCACGTCCGAGACGCGCTCGAGCGGGATGAGCTGGTCGTTGATGAACACCTTGCCGTCCGCCTCCATGTAGACGTGCAGGATGTCCTTACGCGGCTCATCCAGCTTCTGCGTGGCCTCCGCATCAGGGAAGTCCAGCCTCCTGGGCTTCTCCTTCGGGAACGTCGTGGCCACCATGAAGAAGATCAGGAGCAGGAACGCGATGTCGGCGAGAGAGGAATCGGGGATCTCATCCGACACTTTGCTCTTTCGATTGAACCCGCCTTTCATCGCCATGGTCAGCTACCCTCGAACAGCTGGAGTGAGATACGATCGGCACCGGCCCCCTGGAGCTGGTCGAGCACGTCCACCATGTACCGGTACTCGGCATCGGGATACGTCTTCACGGCCGCGATCAGATTCGGGTTCTGCGAGACCTCGAGACGCCAGATGTCACCGATCTGCTCGGCGGTGACCTGCTGGACCGACGGGCTCTCGCCGCGCCGGAGCTCGACCACGCCAGTCGGTGTGACCACGATGTGGAGAATGTTCTTCTGAGAGACCTCCACCTCGTTGGACTGCTCGGGGAGCACGATCGGCAGCCCCCTCTCCTCATCGAAGACGGTCGTGACGAGGAAGAAAATCAGGAGCAGGAATGCGATGTCCGCAAGCGAGGAGGTCGGGATGTTCCCGCTGGGTCGATTCCTCTTCTTCATGATCGCCATAAGTCCCTCCTCTCGCTACTCGGACGCACGCGCGGCCGCGACCCGACCGCCACCCTGCTTCTCCAGGTTCCAGATGAGCTCCAGCACCGTCGCGGTACCTTCCTCCATCTCCTGGATCAGCTTGTCGATCCGGGTCACGAAGTAGTTGTAGCCGATGTTGACCGGAATCGCGATGACCAGCCCAGCCGCCGTCGTGATCAGTGCGATCTTGATCCCGCCGGCGACCAGAGATGCCTCGACCTGACCCGCCTCGGCAATCGCGCCGAAGGCCGAAATCATTCCGGCGACCGTCCCGAGGAAGCCCAGGAGCGGCGCCACGTTCGAGACCGTGGCCAGCACGATCAGCCCGCGCTCGAGGAAGCCGAGCTCGATGGTGCCCGTGGTCTTGATGGCTTGCTCGATGGCCTTCCCGTCCATGCTCGGATCGTGGATCCGCCGCAAGCCGGTCAGGAGGATGGCCGCGACGGGGCCGGGGGTGTTGGCCGCCAGCTCGATCGCCTCTTCGATTCGTCCCGCCTGCCCCAGCGCTTCCACTTCGGCGAGAATCTTGCTCGAATTGCGGTGCGCCGCCCAGAGGGTGTAAGCCTTGGCGATGATCACCCCAAGTGCGAGCAGCGAAAAGAACACGAGCGGATACATCCAGACTCCGCCATCCGCAAACAGCTGGAGCAGATTGTACTTATTGCCGTCCAAGAGCAGCTCCTCGAGGCTAGGGGGGTCCCGATCAACCCGGTTGTGGTATTGGGTTCTTGCAGGAATATCTTACAATGTATGAGTCAACGCGACTCGTGTCAACGCACTACGCCGGTAGAGCCGATCCGGCCGCGGGTACGCCGGCGAGCGCCTCACGCAGTCGGTTCGCATCGATGTTGCGCTCCAGACGGCCACGGTGGGCGAGCGAGATCTGTGCGGTCTCCTCGCTCACGACCACGACGAGCGCGTCGGTCTCCTCCGAAAGCCCGAGTGCGGCCCGGTGCCGGGTGCCCAGACTCTTGTCCGCAACGGGAAACTGGGTCAGGGGCAGGATGACACCGGCCGCGAGAATGGTATCGCCTTCGACGAGCACCGCGCCATCATGCAACGGCCCGTAGGGCGAGAAGAGACTGACCAGCAGTTCGGCGGAAACGCGTGCATCGATGCGCGTGCCCTGGTCCGCTGCATACTCTTCCAGGCCGACCTCGCGTTCCACGGCGATGATCGCTCCGATTTTGGCCCGTGAGAGACGCTCCACCGCCTCGATCAGTTCCTCGACGACCTCGCCCTGCTCCATGGTGTTGAAGAACCGCAGCATGCGACTCTGACCCAGTCTCGCCAGTGCGTTGCGCAGCTCCGGCTGGAAGACGATCAGCGCCGCGATCGCACCGTACTGGAAGAGCAGGTCCATGAGGCGGCTGATCAGCTCGAGATCCAGCAGCCGGGCGATGAAGTAGACGACGAAGAGGAGCAGCAGGCCGAGAAGCATCTGGATGGCCCGCGTGCGCACGAGTAGACGGAGGACGTAGTACAGCCCTGCCGCTACGAGGAGGATCTGCACCAGGTCGGTGAACCCGGGGAGCAGAAACGTGTAGCGCTCCAGCGTCTCGATCACGTGGCGGTCCGGATGGCTTCGGCAACGTCCAGCGCCCGCCGGGCGGCGCGGACATCATGGACACGGAAGAGGCGAGCGCCGCGAAACAGTCCCGCTACGCACGCCGCGAGGGTCGCCTCGACTCGCTCATCGACGGGGAGCCCTCCGGCGAGCTCCGCGACGAACCGTTTACGAGAAGGGCCGATCAGTACCGGGCGGCCGAGGGCCGTGAAGCGTTCCAGCTGCGCGAGGGCGGCCACGCTCTCCTCGGTATGCTTGGAAAAGCCGAGTCCGGGGTCGAGGACTATGGCCTCCTCCCGGATCCCCGCCCGACGTGCCCGCGCGAGCGATTCCGACAATTCTTCGACCATCTCGCCGACCGGATCGTCTCCGTACCGCGCCATCGTGTAGCGCGCCATCTCGGTCACGCCTCCCCTCGAGTGCATGAGCACGACTCCGGCGCCGGCGTCGGCGGCCAGTCGGGCCATGTCGGGGTCGAGGCGGAACGCGGAGACGTCGTTGATCACCGCGGCGCCTTCATCGAGAGCCGCCCGGGCGACGTCGGCCTTGACCGTATCGACCGAGACGATCAGTTCGGGCCAGCGTCTCAGCGCCTCACGCACGATCGGAACGACGCGCGCCCGCTCCTCCTCGGCGGGCACCGGGTGCGCGCCGGGCCGTGTCGACTCGCCGCCGACATCGACCAGATCCGCGCCGTCCTCGAGCATTCGCTCGAGGTGTCGAAGCGCGGTCTCGGGTGTGGCGTGCCGGGCTCCATCGGAGAAGGAGTCCGGC
>CALKIP010000290.1 GCA_937995995.1 uncultured bacterium | reverse complement strand
CGGCGGCGCGAGCACGACTCGGGGCGATCATACCCCCCGAGGTCGGGCGGTTGCGCGACGAGGAGGAGGCACGGCTGCAGGAGGCCGGTGAGCGCATCGTCGTCCACGACATCCCGCTCCTCTTCGAGGTCGGCATCGAGGACCGTTTCGATGCGGTCGTACTGGTCGACGCGCCGGAGCATCAGCGTCTCGAGCGGCTCGTGCGGGATCGCGGGCTGGACGAGGCCGAGGCCCGGCGCATGATCGAGGCGCAGATGCCCGCCGAGGCGAAGCGGGCTCGCGCCGACTACGTGATCGACAACGACGGGTCGCTGGAACGGCTCGAGAAGCTAGCGGACGAAGTATGGCGGAAGTTGCAGCGGCGGGCAGAAGAGTCCGCGTAGACATGCACCTGCACACACGGCGTTCCTTCGACTGCCTGAGCGATGGTGATGCCGTGGTGGAGCGGGCTGCGGCGCGCGGCATCGACCGGATCTGTGTGACGGACCACAACGAGATCGAGGAGGCGCTCCGCCTGAAGGAGCGCTACCCCGACCGCGTGATCGTGGGCGAGGAGGTGAAGACGGCCGAGCGGGTCGACGTCATCGGCCTCTACATCTCCGAGCGCATCCCGAAGGGCACGCCCGCGCTCGAGACGTGTGAGCGGATCCGCGAGCAAGGCGGGATCGTCTACATTCCGCACCCGTTCGCGGGTGGGAAGGGGAGTGGCGAGCGCCTCCTGGCCGAGGTCGGCCACCTGGTCCACGCGATCGAGGGCTTCAACGGCCGCATCCACTTCAGGGCGCTGAACGAGCGGGCCGTGGCATGGGGTCGGGAGCACGGCGTCGCGATCGGTGCCGGCTCGGACGCGCACACGCTGCGCGAGGTCGGTCGCACCTACGTCGAGGTCCCAGAGTTCGAGGACTCGCCCGAGGCGTTTCTGGCCGCGCTACGCCACGGCCGCATACACGGCCACTTCTCGTCCTGGGCCGTTCACCTGGCTTCCACGTATGCCAAGATCCACAAGCGCTGGGCAGCTTGACCATGCAACAGAGGTCTGATGTGTCGGAATCGATCGCGGTCCCCGAAGCACGCCGCCCGGTGCTCGCCCGTGTCCTGGAACTCCTGGATGCGGGCCAGCGCATCGTGCTCACCACCCATGTGAACGCCGATGGCGACGGCGCCGGATCCGAGGCCGCACTCGCGGCGTGGCTCGCCGGGCGTGGCAAGCACGTCACCATCGTGAACCCCACGCCGTACCCGCCGACGTATCTGCACCTGCTCTACAATACCGATCAGGTGGCCGATCTCGGCACCGCGGAGGCCGAGAGTGCGATCCGTGAGGCTGACCTTTTCGTCGTCCTCGACACGAGCGAGCCGAAACGGTTGGGCAAAATGCCGTCGCGTTTCGGTGACCGCCCGGTCGTCGTCATCGACCACCACCCGAGTGTCGAGCAGGCCGTAGAAGGCACCGCTATTCAGGACCCGGCCGCCTGTGCGACGGGCGAGCTCATCTTCGACCTCCTCGAGTTCGCCGAGCCCGGCGCCGAGTGGCCGTCGACGGTGGCCGAGGCGATCTACACCGCCATCGTCACCGACACCGGCTCGTTTCGCTACGCGAACGCGACGCCGCGGGCCCACATGATCGCGGCGGAGCTGCTGCGGCGCGGCGTGGACCCGGAGGCGGTCTATCGCCGCCTCTTCGCGACCGTGCCGCTCCGGCGGATCACGCTGCTGCGCGCCGCACTCGAAAATCTCGAGACGGATCCCGAAGTGCCGGTGAGCTGGATCACCGTCCCGCGGTCGACGTTCGAATCGCTGAACGCCACCTCCGAGGACCTGGACGGGATCGTCGAGTACGCACGCTCGATCGAGGGAACCGAGGTCGCGCTCCTCTTCCGTGAGACGGCCGATGGCTCGACCAAGGTGTCGTTCCGCTCGAACGGCGAGGTGGACGTCAATGCGCTGGCGCGGCAGTTCGGCGGCGGCGGGCACGTCAAGGCCTCGGGCGCACTGATCCGAGGGCCCCTCGAACCCACCCGTCAGGCCGTTCTCGACGCCGCTCGAGAGACCGTCAGGGAGCTTGAGAAGCGCCTGGAAATCCGCTAAATTCATAGCTATGAACGAGCTCTACCGACGACCGGATCTACGACAGGCGCGTTTCCAAAACGCGCCTGATGCGCGCTTCGCGCCGGCACCGGCCGACGGCGTGCTGCCCGAGGGGTTCTTCTCGACGACGAACCTGCCCACCTACGTGAAGGTGGACGGGGAGTGGCGCATGCCGCGCACGCCGCGCATGGACGCGGCCATCGTCCTCGAGGAGGACGGCTCGGTCCGCAGCCTCGAGAGTCGATACGTGCAGGCCGGCCAGCCCGTCGCCCTCGGCTACGCCGAGGACGGCAGCGAGGGCATCTACGTACATGCATCCGGCTTCGCGTCGGAGGCCGAGGCCGCAGAGGACGAGTTCCAGTTCATGAGCTCGGAAGTGAGCCGCGAGAAGCCGGTCGACTACGCCGAGATGGCGCGGCGTCTCGTGGAGGAGAAGCGCCGCGGCGGGCACATGGTGTGGGTCCTCGGCCCGGCCGTGCTCCACTCCCGCGGCCGCGACGTCATGACGTGGTTCATCGAGAACGGCTACGTCAGCGTCCTTCTCGGCGGCAACGCCGTCGCCGTGCACGATATCGAGCAGGCGCTCATGGGGACCACGCTCGGGATGGACCGCTCCGGCCGGCCGGTCTCGGGCGGGCACGCCTTCCACATGCGGGCCATCAACCAGATCCGCAAGGCCGGCTCGATTCGCGCCGCCGTGGAGCAGGGCGTGCTTCGCGAGGGGATCATGCACGCCTGTGTCCAGCACGACGTGCCCTTCGTTCTCGCCGGCTCGATCCGTGACGACGGTCCGCTCCCCGACACGATCACCGACGCGGTCCGGGCCCAGGAGCTCATGCGCGAGCACGCGCAGCGCACGACGATGGCGATCATGATCGCCACGGCGCTGCACACCATCGCCTTCGGCAACATGCTCCCGGCCTACTGCGGAGAAGAGGAGAGCGAGATCCGGCCGATCACGACGATCGCCGTCGATTCCTCGGAGTTCGTCGTCAGCAAGCTCAAGGACCGGGGTACGCACCAGGCGTTCGGCGTGATCACCAACGCCCAGGACTTCCTCCACGTCCTGCGCCACTACGTCGAGGCCGCGGAGGCGGAGGCGGCAGTGCCCGCAGACGCCGACGCCGTGAAGTCCATCCAGACCCGGCCCGGCTCGCCGCGTGTGCGCCGGGCCGTCGCCGGCGCGTGAGCGGGGCCGCCACGACCGGCGAGAATCCCGAGGTCGGCCACCTGGCCACCCACCTCGGAGATCTCGCCGGTCGCATCGACGTCGCGACGATCGACCACCTCTGGATCTTCCCGACTCGACGCGTCGCCGGGGCGTACAGCACCGTCATCGTCATCTCCACCTACGACGGGGATAGCGAGGACCGGCGCGGGATCTCCACCGCGCACTACAGTGTGCGCGTCGACCGGCGTGGGCGTCTCTCCACACAGGCCAGTGTCCTCGAGCACGGCGCGGCCCCGGCCGACCGGCTCGAGCGCCTCATCGAAGGCGTGCTACGACGCCTCGATGAGGATCTCCTAACCGAACCACCACGAGCCGTACGGATCGAAGGCCGTGTCGAGCACTGGCAGGAACTGGTCGAGGCGCTGTCCGATCCGAATGCGTCGCAGCCGGCGATCCCGCCGGAGCTTGCGTCCACGGACCTCTTCAGCGATTAATAAGTATTATCGTTAAGCGTTGGCCAAGTGCGGGAGGGGCCCATGAGTTTCGTGCATCTGTTTCGGCGGTACCTGCGTGACCAGGGGTTGCCGGTCACTCAGCAGCGCGAGGAGATCGCGGATGTGGTCTTCTCGTCGTCGGAGCATCTGTCGGTGGAGGAGCTCGAGGCGCGCCTCCGGGCCCGGGGCGAGAAGATCGGGAAGGCGACGATCTACCGTACGCTCGAGATGCTGGTCCGCAGCGGCCTGGTCGAGGAGTACGACTTCGGCGAAGGGTTCAAGCGCTACAAGCATCTGTTCGGCCAGACGCTGGTGCGCGAGCACCTGATCTGCACGGAGTGCGGAAAGGTCGAGGAGGTCGAGACGCCGGATCTCTCACAGCTCCAGGAGGGGCTGGCACGGGAGCGGGGCTTCCAGGCGGCGCGCCACCGGCTGGAGATGTACGGGATCTGCGCCGAGTGCCAGGCCGCGGGCCGTACGCTGGAGTGGGAGGGCTTGACCTGCCCGATCGAGACACTATAGTTCCGCGCGCCTCGGCGCCCGGACCCCACGCCCCGGCGGAATGCAACGTGCGCACCGCCGGCGTGTCTGAAGGTCCAGGGCCAGCCGCCGGCCGAACCGATATCCACAGGGGCTCCCGTACGGGGCCCCTTCGTTTCGTTCAGGCGGGTTCACGTACCCGGCAGGAGAAGAGGGAGGGGGCCATGGGTGTGCCCGATTCGTTGCGGGATCTGGAATGGGAGCTGCCCCACAACTTTCTGGGGCTGGACGAGTCGGCGAGCGACTTCGATCGGGCGCGAGCCGTCATCCTGCCGGTCCCCTATGAGGCGACGACGAGCTTCGGCGGTGGGACGCGGAGCGGACCTGCGGCGATCATCGAGGCCTCACGCTACATCGAGTTGTACGACCAGGAGCTGGACGCGGAGCCGTACGAGGTCGGTGTCGCGACGCTGCCGGCGCTGGAACTGACCGGTGCGGGCCCCGCCGAGGCGATCGCGGAACTGCGCTCGGCGTACGACAAGCTGCTGGATGCGGCCGAGGGCAAGTTCATCATCACGCTCGGCGGCGAGCACTCGATCTCGAGCGCGCCGATCCTGGCGTGGGCGGACCGACTCCAGTCACAGGGCAGTGGCCGCCCGTTCACGGTGCTCCAGGTCGATGCTCACACCGACCTGCGACCCGAGTACGAGGGCAGCCCCTACTCGCACGCGTCGGTCATGAGCCGTGTCCAGGACCGGGCGAACATCGTGGCCGTGGGGATCCGCGCGCTGACGCGCGAAGAGCGCGAACTGGCGCGGAATTCCGATAACATCCACCTCTTCCTCGCCGACGACATCCACGAGGGCGACGCCTGGATCGACGACGTGCTGGCGCGCCTGGAAGGCGACGTCTACATCACCTTCGACGTCGACGGATTCGACCCCTCGCTCGTCCCTTCGACCGGCACGCCGGAGCCCGGCGGGCTGCAGTGGTACCCGACGATGAAGCTGCTGCGCCGCGTCTTCCGCGAACGCAACGTCGTGGCGTGCGACATCGTCGAGCTCGCCCCCATCCCCGGCTTCGCCGCTTCCGACTTCCTCGTCGCGAAGCTGGTCTACAAGATGATCGGTTACAAATTCGCGGCGCCGGAGGCGCAGCGGGACTAGGGCCAGGGCCGGGATCCGGCCTCACCCCGTTCCGTAGCGGCGGAAGAGGGGGTGGAGGTCGAGGGGGTCGTCCATTGGGTGGTCGCGGGGGATGAGGCCGGGAGGCACCATGATGAACGGCCAGAACTGGCGGCCGCCCAGTGCGCCGTGGGCGCCGACCTGGTCGTCGAAGCAGATGCAGACATCCTTGACCGGGTCGTAGGCGCCGAAGAGGACCAGGTCTCCGGAGTTGTCGAGCCGGGCCAGGTGGGCAATGGCCCGTCGTTCGACCGGCGACGGGGCGTAGTCTCGGAGCGGATCGACGCCCTTGAGCACCTCAATGTCTCCGTCGGGAGTGACGAGTGCGCTGCCCTCCGGGCTCTCGACGTGGGCGCCATCCTGGAGGCGCGTGATGACGAGGCCGATCCCCCGGTGCGCAACCAGGAAGTAGTAGAGTGCCCTTCGCTCGGGGTCGGCGCGGATCTCGTCGAGCTGGAGCGGCCGGTCGGGCTCGGTCCAGTAGACGTGGGCCAGGGAGGACGAGTAGGTGACGACGAGCGGCTTGTCCTTCGAGACGCGCACGGTCTCGGCGACGAGGGGGAAGAGACCGTAGTGGCGCCGCACCCAGCGGCTGACTCGCATGCCGAGTTGCCGGGCGGGCGAAATGGAGGTTGCGGCCACTTCCTCGAGCTCGCGGATCAGATAATCCATGGCCTCGCGGGGCGGAGCGTAGTCGCCGGTCTCGGCCAGGACATGTACGCCGTAGTCGACGGCATCCTCGATCGTGTCGCCGAGCGTCTCTCCGTACTCGATACGGTAGGGCAGCGATGGCGTCTGCCCGTGATCGCTCAGGATGTAGAGGTCGTAGGCACGACCGGGTGAGCGGCGCAGCATCTTCAGGATTTCACCGATGCGCCGGTCGAGGGCGCGCAGGCTCTTGAGCGCCGTGCGCGATGAGGGTCCGAAGTGGTGCGCGAACTCGTCGTAGACGTTGTAGGTCGTGTAGATCGCCGGCACACCGGTGTAGATGTCGAGGAGCACGGCCAGCGTCTGGAGCTCACGCAGGACGACGTTGGTCCCGATGTGGAGCAGCGGGAGATACCACCACCAATAGGTGTACCTTCCTTGCATGTGGCTGACGAGCCGGTCCCGTTCCTCGCGCAGGTACTCCCAGATGCTCGCGAACCCCATGCGGAGGACGCGGATGGGGTGCAGCGCGAGGAGGAGCGCCAGGCGGAGTCCACCCATCTTCTGGAATAGCGGCTGTCGTTCCCGGCCCGAGAGAGTGAAGACGGCACGGTCGGCGCCGCCATCGTACAGGTTGACGTAGCTCGACCCGCCCACCAGGATACCATCGGCCGGCAGCCGATCGCGAATGTACTGCATCGATGCCAGCTGAGAGCCGATGATGACGCGGCGGTCGCGCTTCTCGTAGTAGCGGAAGGCGGGGATGCGGTCCTTGGTGCCGTAGAAGATCGCCGCCTGTGCGGCCGGCGTCGCACTCGGGAGGCCGGCGGGGAAGCGTCGCAGCTCCCAGCCCTCGCGCTCGAGGAGACGACGGAGGTTGGGGACGTAGCCGCGCCTCAGCGCGCGCTCGAGGTCTTCGTGGGCGAGTGCGTCGATCTGGATGACGATGTAGCCCCGGTCGGCCTGCCGTCCATCGGCACCCGAACGGCGGCGCCTGCGCTCGGCCGTGAACGGGAAGTACTTTATGCGGTAATACCAACGGTAGAGCGCGCGTCGCAGGCGCTCCCGTTTCGAACCCGCTGGAGCGGACATGGAAAATTCCGTTTCGTTTGCCGTCGCCTTCATGGCCGGCGTGCTGTCGTTCCTATCGCCGTGCGTCCTGCCTCTCGTGCCGAGCTATCTCGGCTTCGTGACCGGGATGACGCTCGACGACCTGAGCGGTGGCACTCGCCGGAACGCCGCGATGTTCCACGCGCTCCTCTTCGTGAGCGGCTTCAGTCTCATCTTCCTGCTCCTGGGCGCCTCGGCGACCGTGTTCGGGCAGTTGCTCTTCCGTTACCAGGACTGGATCGCCCGGATCGGCGGCGTCCTGATCATCGTTTTCGGTCTCCACCTGACCGGTGTGCTTCGGATCGGCGCGCTCATGCGCGAGCGCCGCTTCCAACTGGCGAACCGGCCTGCCGGCTACTTCGGCGCCGTCCTCGCCGGGATGGCCTTCGGTGCCGGCTGGACGCCGTGCATCGGCCCCGTCCTCGGCGCCGTGCTGACCTACGCGGGCACTCGGGAGACGGTGTCGTCCGGGATGGCGCTCCTCGGCGCGTATGCGCTCGGGCTCGCGATCCCGTTCCTGATCGCCGCATTCGCGACGGACTCGTTCCTGAGTGCGTCACGACGCTTCCGACGGTTGATCCCGGTCGTCGAGCGGGCCTCGGGCGTGATCCTGATCCTGGCCGGCGTGCTCCTCGCCAGTGGCACCTTCCCGATCTTGGCCGGTTACTTTGCGCGCATGACTCCGGACTTCTTGCTGGAACGGCTCTAACGCGGGTCGCCGATCGTCCCCACGGCCGCGGGCCCGACTCCTACCTCGGTCGTTTCCGATTGGGTAGCGGAGTCGGGTTCGAACCCGAGCGAGAATCGTACTATCCTTGCCGCAGGAAACCGGGAACGCAGCGCAGCAGCTCTTTGGGCTCGACGGGCTTGGCCAGGAAGGAGGTGCAACCGGCCTCGAGGCAGGCGTTGCGTTCGCTGGTGCCGACCCGTCCGGTCAGGGCCACGATCGGCGTTGCGCGGGTGGGTGTCCGCCGTCTCAGAATGCGTGCGACATCGAGTCCCGACCGATCGGGCAGACCCAGATCGAGAAGGACGAGGGCGGGGATTTCCGCAATGGTAGCCTCGAGCGCCTCTGCGGCACTACCGGCCTCGCGGACGCGATAGCCCGCGTCCTCCAGCAGGAGGCGCAGCGCATCACGGAGCAGGGGGTCATCTTCGACGAGCAGGATCGGGGATTCGTTCGTGCTCATCGCCGAACAAGCTACCCCTCCGCCGGCGCGGTGGCAAGCGCCCGCCCTTCCTCGTTGCGCTCGAGCCCATCCTCGAGCATCTGCCTGCGCAGCAGCGAGGCGTAGAGGCCTTCCCGGGCCACGAGTTCATCGTGCGTGCCCTGCTCCACGATGCGTCCGTCGTCCAGGACCAGGATGATGTCGGCAGCCATGACGGCGGTCACGCGGTGGCTGACGATCACGGCGGTACGGTCCGCCATTACTCGCTTCAGACCTTCCAGAATACGTGTCTCGGTCTGTGTGTCGACGGCGCTGAGCGCATCGTCCAGGACGAGGATCCGGGGTGCACGTGCGATGGCGCGCGCAAGCGTCGTCCGCTGGCGCTGGCCGCCCGAGAGGTTGACGCCACGCTCGCCGAGGCGGGTGTCGAAGCCCGCGGGGAAGCCGGCGATCGCCTCGTCGAGCTGCGCGATGGCGGCCGCCTCCCGGATGGCGCTTTCATGGTCCTCCCCGGGTGGCAGACCGAGCGCGATGTTCTCGGCGATCGTCTCCGAGAAGACGAACGCATCCTGCGGCACCATCCCGATCGCCGCGCGCACGTCGTCGAGCGACAGACGGTCCAGCGGCACTCCGTCCAGGAGGATCTCGCCCTCGTCCGGGTCGTAGAGGCGGGCGAGGAGCGCGATCGTGGTGGATTTGCCCGAGCCGGTCGGGCCGACGAGTGCCACCGTGCCGCCCGCGGGGATGTGGAACGAGACATCTTTCAGCACGCACCGCTCGGTGCCCGGGTAGCGGAACGAGACGTTGCGGAATTCGACCTCGCCGCGCACCCTCTCGAGCCGCACCGGTCGCTCCGGCGAGTGGACCCGGGGCTCGATGGCGAAGATCGCGTTCATGCGGCCCATCGACGCAGCGCCGCGCTGGAAGAGATTGATCACCCAGCCGAGCGAGATCATCGGCCAGGTCAGCATGTTCAGGTAGAAGCCGAAGGCGACGAAGTCACCGACGGAGATATGCCCTGCAATGACCTGTCGTCCGCCGAACCACAGGACGATCACCATGCCGAGCCCGGTCAGGAGCATGAGGAGCGGGTGGAAGAGGCCGCTCGTGCGGGCGAGTGCCATGTTCCTGTCGAGGTAGGCCGAGTTGAGCTTCTCGAACTCTCGCTCCTGCTGCCGCTCCTGTACGTACGCCCGCACGATGCGCACGCCGGAGAGATTCTCCTGCACGAGTGTGGAAAGCTGGCCCAGGTGGTCCTGAATCCGCTCGAATCGCCGGTGAATGATCCTGCCGAATCCGAGGGCGACCGGCGGGAGCAGGAGCATCGGAACCAGTGCCGCGCCAGTGAGGCGCAGGTCGATCTGGATCATGAACGCGAGCCCCAGTGCGGTCATGGCCGTGGTGTTGACCAGGTACATGACTGCGGGGCCAGCGGCCATGCGGACCGCCTGGGCGTCGTTCGTGGCCCGGCTCATCAGATCACCGGTGCGTGTGGCGCCGTAGAAGCTGGC
This sequence comes from uncultured bacterium, assembly GCA_937995995.1. Lineage (GTDB taxonomy): Bacteria > Gemmatimonadota > Gemmatimonadetes > Longimicrobiales > RSA9 > CALBZE01. The sequence goes on along the minus strand of CALKIP010000290.1, from coordinate 1,756 downwards.
ATCCAGCCGCAGCAGGTGCTCGAAGAAGCGCTGCCGGAGGTCCGTCTCCACTCTTCGGCTGATGCCGTTGAGCAGTTCGCGCATCCCGTAGCGCGCCGCCCCGCTCAAGAGCGCCGCGCCGAGGACGGCGAGTGCATAGAGGACGATGTCCGAGCGCGCGATGTCGGGCCGCTCGAGGGCGTCCACCGCGAGCCCGACCAGCTTCGGCATGAGGATCCCGAACGCATTCGCGAGCACGACCAGGATAAGCCCCACGGCGAGGCCGCGTCGGTAGGGACGGACGTAGGGGATGAGAGTTCGAAGCTCGTTCATTCCAGCTCTCGTCCGGCCCGGTCGCGGCGGGCCGGTCCGACCCCGGGGTTTGGGGTACGGCACCCGCCGCTCAAGGCAGGCACACGGCGCGACGACGCGGAAACATCCCGCTCCCCGGTGGTATACAGATTGCGACGATCACAGCGGCGCACGGCCGTGCCGCACGCCAAGTTACCCGGAACATCCATGCCGTTCAAGCGGGTACGCGACCCGTGGAGAGATCGCATGTCCAAGTACCATTTTCGGTTCGCATTGTTGCTTCTGGCCCCGTTGGCCCTCCTCCCGGCCGCCTGTGGCGGGGATGATGATGTACGCGCCGCGCTGGAGGAGGACGAACTCGATCGGGAGCTGGATCTGGCCCTGAGAGGGGACAGTGGTCCGGCCACATTCGAGGACACCGCGCCGGAGCCCGAGCCGCAGCCGCAACCCCAGCCGGAGCGCCGTCCGGCGGAGAGGCCGAGCCCGGCGCCGCAGCCAGCACCGCAGCCGGAACCACGGCGTGAGGCGCCTCGTGAGCAGCCGCAGCCGCGTCCGCGGCAGGTCATGATGACCGTGCCGTCGGGCACAGCGTTCGCGGTCCGGCTGAACGAGACGATCAGTACCGAGACGAACCTGCCGGGCGATGCCTTCACGGCAACGCTGGACGATCCGATCGTCTCGACTGATGGCACGGTACTGATTCCGGCCGGCGCGACGGTGCGTGGCCGTGTGACGGCCGCGGAGAAGTCGGACCGTATCGGTGAGACGGCGGTCATCAAGCTCGCCTTCGAGTCCGTTTCCTTCGGCGGCCGTAGCTACCCGGTCCAGGCCTCGGTCGTGGAGGCAAACCCGGAGCGACGCACGCGTCCGATGCCGACGGAGAGCGCGGCGAAGATCGCGGCCGGTGCCGCGGCCGGTGCGATCCTGGGGCAGGTCCTCGGCAAGAACACCGAGGGAACGCTCACGGGCGCGGCCGCCGGCGCCGCGGCAGGCACGGCCATCGCCATGGGCACCGCGGATGTGGATGCCGTGCTCCCGGCGGGCTCACAGATGGTGATCCGGCTCGATGCGCCGGTCGAGGTGCCGCGCTCGAACTGATCCGAACTCGCGCGGTCCGTATCCGTTTCGCCGGTACGGCACACCACCCCGTACACGTACACCTACGCTTTCCTCTGCCCGGCCGTCGATAACCGGGGCAGGGGCAAGCGTAGGTGTACGTGTATGCGTAGGGGGCGACGGCGTTGCCAGCGAGGGGCTACCATGATCGCGTGCTACGATCTCGATAACGAAAGACCCCGTGGGCCTGACTGCCCCACGGGGTCATTCGTTACTGCCGGGAGCGCGAAGCCACGAGAGTCGTGGTCCCACCCCCTTCGCTGCCTCAGTGGCCGAGCGCGTTTCCGCCCTGCCGTGGATCGGCCACGCCGTACCACTGGTCGCCGATCCTGAGGATCGACGGTGCGTT
>CALKIP010000289.1 GCA_937995995.1 uncultured bacterium | reverse complement strand
CTTCGCGGTGAACGAGACGTACGTGGGTGGCGCACCCGTCGTCTACCTGCTCACGGCGGGCATCGTGCTGATCACCTCGGTGGTGGAATCGTCGTTCGCCCTGGCCTACCGCGATGCGCTCACGGGGCTGCCGTCTCGACGGGCGTTCAACGAGGAACTCAGCCGGCTGGGCAGCCGCTACACCATCGCCATGGTCGACGTGGACCGCTTCAAGAGGATCAATGATCGCTACGGTCACGACATCGGCGACCAGGTCCTGCGCATGGTGGCGGCCCACCTGGCCCGGGTCTCCGGTCGCGGCCGTGCGTTCCGCTACGGCGGCGAGGAGTTCGCGGTGATCTTCGCCGGTCAGCGGCTCGAGGATGTCGTGCCGCACCTCCAGCGGCTGCGCCAGTCGATCAAGGACGCCGGGTTCACCGTGCGCGGGCCGGACCGCCCCAGGAAGAAGCCGAGGAAAGGGTCGCCACGGAAGTCGTCGGCCGCCGATCGCACGCGCCTGAGCGTTACGGTCAGCATAGGCGCCGCGGAGCGAACGGATCGGCTCGCCACGCCGGATGCGGTGATCAAGCAGGCGGACCGGGCACTTTATCGCGCGAAGGACGCGGGGCGCGACCGCGTGGTTGCCTGATACGGCCCTCACGGGCACCTCGCGGCAAGGTACGCGCCTTGCTCCCCCTCGCGGGCCACCGACCGGAGCCACCGAAAGCGAGGAGCCGCCCCATGCACGCCCACATTGAGCCTGGCCGCGAGCCGCCCACCCCGATGCCGCAGCCGCCGGAAATCCAGCCCGGCCGGCCGCAGACGCCCGGAACGCCGCAGCCACCGGACTCGCCTACGATCCGTCCGCCCAGTGAGCCGGCCACGCCCATGCCCGGGCCGCCGACCATCGAGCCACCGAGTCGACGAGAGGAGGAGCGTCCGGAGCGTGAGCGCCCGGCGCCACCGGAATGAGTTTGGCCTCGATGACGTCGCCAGGTGATGTCGATTATGCCCCGGCGCACTGCTCGAACGAGTCGAGGTGCGCACCGGAGCGTTGCCGTATGAAGCGAAAGACCTGCTCCACGTCGGGCGGCAGCTCGAGTTCATCGAGAAAGCGGGAGTAGAGCTCAACGCTCCCCTCCTCGATCTCCGTGGCCGCTTCGCACGCCGCCTCGATCGTCGGGTAGCTGGGGACGTTCGTGATGTTCCACCGGCTGACCGGCGCTTCCAGTCCACGCGCCAGGTAGAGGCTCGCGAGCCGGCTGGTGTGCTGGATCTCGCCGTAGAGCCAGCGCAGGAACACCGGTTGTTCGCCGTGATCGCTCAGAACGCGCAGGAACACGTTCTCCGCGTACTGTTCGGAGTGGAAGGCCGAGTCGACCGCGGCACGAACCTCCGGCGTGAACGGCTCCGGCTGCGCCGCCCGCTGCGCCGTCTGCTCTATCGCCTGCTCCTCCGTCGGCTCGCACGCGGCGAGGGCGAGTACGACCGGCCCGAGTACCAATGCGGTCATTCGAAGAGATGCGCGCATGGGGGATCCTCCGTCGGAAAGTCGGATCGCGAAGGGCTCGCCGCTGCCGCATGCAAGGTACACTCCAACCCGGGGGTACCGGCGACGATCGCATCCGGGGCTCTCGGTGGGACCGGATCCGCCTGCCATAAGGCCGGATCCACCCACCGAATGCATCGAGGGCCACTCGCAGTGGTTGCGAGTGGCCCTCGTTGTGTGCAATTCCGGGAGATCCAGCGGGCAGCCGACCACCCGCCCCCGACACCCGGTATCTGCCAGGGTCAGGCGCCGTTGTCGAAAACCGCGAAGATCTTCTCGGCAAACTCCGCCACGGCGGCGATGCCGTTGCGCAGCACGAGCAGCGCCTGGATCTCGGCCTGACCGATCGCGCTCCCGTCCGGCCGCGTGAAGTTGAGCTGGCCCGGCGCGCCGTCGATCACGATGGCGGTCTTCCCGTTGTGCGACACGGTCCCCTCGACCTGCGTCGCGCTCACCTGTGCGATCTCCATGACGACGCTCTCGCCGCCGTGCGTGAGCTCGAGTGTGGCCGTCGAGCCGATCCCACCCTCTGCCTGCACGTGGGTGTCCGTCCTCAGGGCGACCGCAATCCCTGCCTCCGCCAGCTCGAGCTGGTGATCGATCGCGACCTCGAGGGCCTCGCCCTCCGTCACCTTCACCGATTGCGCCAGATCGAAATCCAGCCGCTCATCCCCGTCCGAGAGGTAGCCCTCGGCGGTGAGCACGACCTCGGCGGTGCCGACCGTGACGGCGTACGCGGCGTCGATGAAGTAATCGATCAGCGTGACCGGCGCCGCACCCTCCGGTGCCGACACCACTTCGACACCGAGGCGTGTGGAGGCGGGGCTGCTTTCGTCCGTCAGATCCAGGTGCCCGAGCGCGTTCAACGGCTCCGCCGGCCGGCGGCTGATCGGGTCGATGGCGTAGTAGATGAACCGCACACCGTTCTCGGGCGCGCCGGTCGCTTCCTCGTCGACGACGTAGCGATCGACAGCGGGGTCGTAGACCAGCGTCCGGCCGAGCAGATTGCTCGGGAACATCGCGGCAGCCGGGTCCAGCGTCCGCGCCGCCGCAGGCGAGGGCAGGAGCGACGCGGGCCCGGCACCGCCCGGCAGGAGCGCGGCGGAAGCCGATGGGCTCGTGGAGAGCGTCTGACCCACCAGTTCCAGGCTGGCGTAGACATCCTCGTTGCCGTCCGCCGTCGACAGCACGGACGCGAGCGCATCGGCCGCGCGTTCGGCGTCGAACTCCGTGCGCGGCGCCGTCGAAGAATCATCGCCGCACGCGCCGAGTGCGGCGGCGAGCACGACCATCGCGGCCAACCGAAGACTCCGGACCCGTGTCCAGCTTACCGTCATCACGTCCTCTCACATGTGAAATGGGGCGATCTCTCGACGGACGGGGTCCGCGAGGCAAGCCACATGCCGGCATGACTCGCCCCGGGGCGCACCGTCGTCGCACACCCGATTGGACGAGTCGGGGCACGGCGGCGTCACGGCCTCGGACTCGCGAGTCGTCCCGGTCCGGGCGGAATATATTCGAGAAATGAGAATCCGGCACATCGGCACCGGGCGGGGATCCGTCACGCGTGCGGCCCGGCACCTATGTTCGGAAGGAGGCCCGTGGCGCCGGTCGTGTCTCGGCCGGCGCCACGGGCTATTGCAGTGACTCGGCCGGCCGCAGCCCCCTCATCGCCAGGGTGTCGGTAGCGATTCCGCCTGCACTCGTCGAGTCGGCCCCGCCGAACGCCGCGGGTTGGTTGTGGAAGATGATCGGGATCGATACCCAGACCGGCACCCGGCGCTCCCCCGCCCATGCGGGTGTGAACTCCATCAGCCCCGCGGCTTTCAACACCGTATCATCGAGCCGGGCGTAACCGGTCGATTCCTTGATCAGCGTCTGGCGCACCACTCCGAGTTCATCGATCAGGAACCAGACGTCGGCCTTCGCACGGTTCGGCAGGCCCTGCGCGTCCGCCGGATAGAGCCGGCTCAGCGCCGCGATCGCCGCCTCCCGGTTCTTGAGCCTCGGCGCGATCTCGAAGGGAGTCGATACCGGACCGTCCAGGAGATCCTCCCATAGGCCGCCGGCCCGTGCGTCGGGCTCCTGCTCCACGATCGGTGCCAGCGGTCTCGGGATCTCCCGGGTGCTCGGTGGGCCGTGGACACCGGCGACAGGCGGCGCCGTATACTCCGGACCCGCGGGAGTCGGCTCACGGTCGAGCGGCGGTGAGAGCGCCATGGCCTCGACCCTCGACAACCACCTCGGAATCGTGCCGAGGTCCGGCGACAACCAGAGCAGGAGGCCGTGCGCGACCGCCGCGGCCAGGATCGCGCCCCAGAAGACTCGCCGCGAACGAGCCTTGAACTGCTCATTCGCCGACGTCGGACGACCGGCACCTACTGCGTGAAACGGCAGGTTGTGCATGGTAGCACCTCCGGGCCAGGGATGCCTCCACATTCGTGCGGTCGGGCCAAGGTAGTCAATGGTCCTGATCCGAACGGTTGGCACAGCGCCACGACCCGTCCAGAACTGGCGCCGAATGGAGGGCGAGCCCAACGGCCCGTCGACGACTCCGTCGGCGGCTGCCCCCGCACTCTCTACTGCCTCACACGCCGTCCGATCCCTTACGCCATGAAATCTACTTCCGCCGCCGGATCCCCCTATGCCACGCGCTCGCCTCCCAGCTCACGCCTGAGCAGCGCCGACGGATCCGGGTCGCGCCCCATGAAGGCGCGGAACATCTCGTTCGGATCCCGGCTGTCGCCACGGGACAGGATGTCCTCGACGAGCGCCTCGCCCGTCTTTCGGTCGAAGATCCCCGCGTCACGGAATCGGGAGAAAGCGTCGGCCTCGAGGACTTCCGCCCACTTGTACGAGTAGTAGCCGGCGGAGTAGCCGCCCGAAAAGATGTGCGTGAACGCCTTGACGAAGTCGTTGTCCGCCCATGAGGGGTCCGGCGCGAAGCGGGCCATGACCTCCCGTGCGAAGGCGACCGCGTCCTTCGCCTCGCCGCGCTCGTGGAGCGCCAGGTCGACGGTGGCGAAGCTGAGCTGGCGCATCTGGGCATAGGCGCCGAAGAGCACACGCGAGGCCGCGAGCCGACGGAACAGATCCTCGGGGATCGGCTCCCCGGTCTCCACGTGCACCGCATACCGATCGAGCGCCTCCTTCTCCCACGTCCAGTTCTCCATGAGCTGCGATGGCAGCTCGACCCAGTCGCGTGAGACGCGCGTGCCGGCCAGGTCGGGGACATCCACCTCCGAGAGGCACTGGTGCAGTAGATGGCCGAACTCGTGGAAGATCGTCTGTACCTCGCGGTGCGTGAGGAGCGCCCTCCCCTCCTCGTCCGGCTCGTTGAAATTGCCGGCGATCACCGCCAGGTGCGGCCGGAAGGTGCCGTCGGGGCGCGGCCCGCCCGTGATGAAGCTGTTCATCCACGCGCCATCGCGCTTGTCGTCACGCGGAAACCAGTCGACGAAGAACGAACCGATGTGCCGTCCCTCGCGCCGTACCTCGTAGAAGCGCACACTCGGGTGCCAGACCGACTCCGTCTGCCGCTCCTCGATCTCGACGCCGAAGAGCTCGCCGGCGATCTCGAAGAGGCCGCGCTGGACCCGGTTCAGCTCGAAGTACGGTCTCAGCTCCTCCTGCCGCAGCCCGAGCCGCTCCTCGGAGATCTTCTCGATCGCGTACGCGACGTCCCACGGCTCCAACCGGTCGTAGCCGAACGACGACCTGGCGTAGGCCTCGAGGTCGTCCATCTCCTTCTCCCAGTAGGGCCGCGTCTCCCGCTCGAGGCGTTCGACGAACTGGCGCGCCGTATCGGCCGAGGCCGCCATCGTGTCCTCGGTCGCGAGCTCGGCGTACGTGTCGAAGCCGAGGATCGACGCCAGCTCCTGCCTCAGCTCGAGGATCCGCTCGATCAACGGCCCGTTGTCGTTCTCGCCCATGGATGCGCGGTTCATGTACGCCTCGTAGAGCGTGCGCCGGTGCTCGCGGTGCGCGCCGTAGCGCATGAACGCCGTATACGACGGCGCGTGCAGCGTGAAGACCCAGCCCTCCTCGCCCATCGCCTCCGCGCGACGCCGAGCAGCGCGGATCGCCGACTCGGGCAGCCCGGCCAGCTCCGCCTCGTCGCTGATCCGGAGCGTGAACGCCGACGTCGCATCCAGTACGTTGTTCGCAAAGCTCGTCCCGAGCGACGTCAACTCGGCCTCGATCTCGCGCACCCGCTCCTTCGACGCCTCGTCCAGTTCCGCACCGCTGCGCCGGAACTCGCGCACCGTCTTCTCCAGGTGCCGCCCGTGCGTCGGCGAGAGGCCCACCGCACCCGACTCTGCGACCTCGCGGATCCGCTCCCACAGCCGCGGCCTGAGCGGGATCGCCGCGTAGAAGCGCCCGATCTCCGGCTCCACCTCCTGCACCGCGTTCCTGAGCTCGGGCGAGTTGCGCACCGAGAGGAGGTGGTAGGCCACCGTCACGACGCGGCTCACCCGCTCGACGGCGAGGGAGAGTGCGAGCAGCGTGTTCTCGTACGTCGCCAGCCCATCCCTCTCCTCGATGCGGCCGATCTCTTCCTCGGCCACCTGCAGTGCATGCCGCACCGCAGGCCCAATGTGCTCCGCCCGGATCTGGTGGAACGGGGTGGGATAGGTGTCGCTCAGGATCGGATTCTCGTTCGGCATGTCGCTCCGCTGATTCGCCTCTTCTTGCGTGCACCGGGTTCGTGTCGGCTCTCCTGGTGCCGGCAGCCACGCACAAGGGCCGGCCGGCGTGCGCCGGACCGGACGCACGGACTGTGCAGGGCCGCGGCGCTCGTTGCACCGCGGCGAGTTCGGTATTCAAACGACCATGAGGCGCGGCCGCAACGTCCGCGCCTCCACCCTGTCATTCTGCAACGGAGCCGATGCCGGGGGCAAGGAACCGGCACAGGCTCCCCCTGCCGCGTGAAGTCCACGGCGGCGCCGGCCCCGACACACCCCATAACCGGCCAGCCGTCATCCCCCGCCCGACCCTACTGGCGCGACCTCTGCGGGGCCGCGGTGGAGGACCACCGACGGAGGCCAGGAACATGGGCTTTGGAGACAACTGGCAGCGGCTGAGCCAGCGGTTCCGCACCCGGGGCAGCGCCCCGACGCGCCACGAGGGCACGGGGCCTGGCGACAGCGACGTTGAACCCTCGTTCGCACACCTCGACGACATCGCGCCCGCCGCCATACCCGAAGGGCCACCCGGCGCGGGCGGGTTGCGACGCGTCACCGGTGCCCTCGACCGCTGGTTCGCCATCGAGGTGCACCAGCTCGAGAAGGAGGCCCGCGAGGCCGCTGGGCAGTGGGCCCAGGCGGGACTTCCACGCTCGGACGCCGCGCCCGAGGGCGAGCTTCCACCCGAGCAGGCGCTGCGCCGTCGCGCCAGCGAGATCTTCACGCAGTGGGTGCAGAAGGTCACGACGCGCGTGCAAGATGCGGTCGAGGCCAACGTCCAGCGCACCCGGCAGGCGCTCAACGATCTCGCCTTCTCCCTCGAGGAGATCCGGCGCGCCCGCGCGGAGAGCGCGGCCATCGCCCAGCGCGTCGACGCACTCGAGGCCGCGAACGAGGGCCGGCAATCCAGCTTCGGCTTCCGCAGCTACTGGCAGTGGTGGTGGTTCGCGCCAGCGATCCTCCTGCTCGTCGCCGTCGACTGGGTCGCGAACGTGCCGGTCTTCCAGGAGCTGCTCCCCCAGGATGCCGACCTCTCGACCGCCTGGCAGGTCCTCGCGGCCGAGGCCGAGCTGCACGGCGCGTTCGCCGGGCTCTACCGGACGGGCTACCGCATCGCGCTCTCGCCCGAGGTCGCGGTCCTCGCCCTCGGCGTCATCGTCTTCCTCGTCGTCCTTGCCCACGTCTTCGGCGAATCGGTTCGCCGCATCGTGGCCGTGAACGAACGCGACGTCCCCGAGGCGGGGCGCAGCGTGCGGCAGTATCGCCGACAGTTCTGGATCCCCGCCGCGGTCGGCCTGCTGGGCGGAGCGGCCGTCGTCACCTTCCTCTTCCTGGCCCGCCAGGAGATCGCGACCTTCGCCGAGGACCGGCTCGCCAACGTGACGGAGCGCATCGAGCTCCTCGACCGCGAGATCGCCGCCGCGAGCGCCGCGGGTGACATCAACGAGGTCGCACGGCTCAGCGCACTGCGCCCAGAACTGGAGGACGAGCTGCGCACCCGGGAGGAGCGCGTCGACTACGCCGATCGCATCCGTGCGACGAACGGGCCGATCGCCATCCTGAACGCCGTCCTCTTCCTGACCGCCGCGCTCCTGGGGTATCTGAAGGTGAGGGACGAGGTCACGGCGCCCGATCCACAGGACCCACGCCTGGTCGAGCTCCTGGCCCGGCAGCGGGAGCTGCGCGCGCGGATCGAACACCACCGCGAGCGCATCCGCGACGCCGACCGGGAGGCCCGCGATGGGATCGCCTGGGCCGAGTTCCTCTCCCAGTCCAGACCCTTCGAGGACTGGGATGGCCGACGCAACCGCCTTGCCCGCGTCACGCCGGTCTTCCGCGCCGAGAACGCACGGGTGCGCGGCGTCGACCCCCAACACATCGTCGCCTTCCGGACCGAGCCGCCGTTCGAGGTGGCCGTGCCGGAGTCGCACGGGCGGTTCCGGCTTCCCACCGACGTCGCGGCCGTCAGGGAACGGCACCGGAAACTTCTCGGGGTGGGGCG
>CALKIP010000288.1 GCA_937995995.1 uncultured bacterium | reverse complement strand
TATCCTTCACGCGGCGTGGCGCCGCCCCTCTGGATGCACGCACATGATCCGCGACGCCCTCCGGTCGCGGATCCAGCCCCCTGGATGACGACTCACGATCTCACGACGGCCTCGAATCCGGGCCTCACACGACGTCGGAAGTACTCCTCCACGGGCTCGGCCCTCCCCTCCTCGACCATGCGGCGGTAGCGCGTGGGCACGTGGGCGCAGAACGGCTCGGCCTCGAGGTAGTCGCCGGTCACGGCGTATGCGCGTGCGCGTGACCCACCGCACACGTCCCTGTACTCGCACACACCACACTTCCCCTTCAGGCGGGACCGGTCGCGGAGCGCCCGGAAGAGTTCCGAGTTGCGGTACACATCGACGATGTCGTCGCGTCGTACGTTCCCGGCGGCGATGGGCAGGAAGCCCGAGGGGTAGATCGCGCCCAGGTGGTTCACGAAGAGGAAGCCATCGCCTTCGTTCACCCCCTTGGCCCGCCCCACGCCATCGGTCAGGGAGAAGCCGATCCCCTCGGTCAGGGGCTCGGGCCGCCCCCTGCGCTCTCCCCTACGCCGCTCCTGCACCTGCATCTGGAGGATGACGCGCCGGTACTGCGGCGCGGCGGTGCTCTTGATGTCGAAGGGGGCCGTCCGGGAGAGTTCGTACATCTTCTCGAAAACCGCCTCGAATTCCTCGGCACTGGCCACGTCCCGAGGTCTCGCCCGCCCGGTGGGGACGAGGAAGAAGACCGACCAGAGTGCGATGCCCAGACGAGTCATCAATTCGCAGAGCGCATCGATGTCATCGATGTTGTAGCGGCTCACCGTGGTGTTGACCTGCGTGGAGAGGCCGATCCGCCGCGCCGCCTCGAGCATGCGGATCGTCCAGGCCCAGGAGCCCTCGACGCCTCGAAACGCGTCGTGGATCGCCGCAGTGGACCCGTCCAGACTCACCGCCAGGCGACTGAGCCCGGCTTCCTTCAACTCGACGAGCACCTCCTCCGTCATGAGCGGCGTGCCCGAGGGAGTCATCCCCATGCGGAGTCCGATCGAAGCGCCGTACCGGACCAGCTCCACCACGTCGGGCCGTTTGAGCGGGTCGCCACCGGTCAGTACGAAGAGCGGCTGTCCGAAGCGACGCACCTCGTCCATTAATCGCATCGCCTCTTCGGTGCCGAGCTCCAGCGGATGCCGATCATGCACGGCTTCGGCCCGGCAGTGGAGGCAGGCCAGGTCGCAGGCTCGGGTGACTTCCCAGATGACCAGGAACGGTGAGCGCTCGAAGTCAACTTGCGCGAGCGTGGGACGACGAGCACGCGAGGCCTTCATCACCATTTCTCCTCCCGAGGGACGGCCGGGCGCTCCTCGCCCCGACACGTGCACCTATTCCGTCCATTCTCCCGCACTTCCGTTCGTACCGGGTGCGCAACCGGTATTTATCATACCTATATGATAATTGCAAGTACGGACGGCGTCGCGGGGGTACGCGGGAGGGTGTGTACTTCAAGACAGGCGGAGGCTCTGGACGGCGACGTTCCTCGGCTTCGTACGGCGCTGGCTCACCTCACATTAGCAGGGTTGGCACTCGTCCGTACCCGCATCCAACGACACACGGCTTCCCACAGGCTGTTATCGACCCAAAATGATGGGGTCGATCAGGGTTCCCATTCGCCCAGACCGGGCGAGTCGGGGACGCCTCATTCGGGGCATTGTGTCGCAAGGAAGCGGAGCCAGTCTTCGAGCTCACGGGGGCCCGGGAGTTCGCGCGCCGTCTCCGACCGGGCGACGTGATAGATCTCGCCCCACCGGTCCGCGACCACGACCACATTGTCACGCCGTTCCGCGCCAGCGGCTCGCGCGCCGGACGGGTCGGCCAGGACCTGGAAGCGTACCCCCGTCTCCGCCTTCAGCTCGCGCGCCTCCTCCACGTCGCCGGCCACCACGGCGAGCACTCGGCCGTCCCAGACTCGCAGGTCGCGCAGCGCCGCATCGATCTCTTGCAGGTACTCACTGCATCCCGGACACGCCTCGGGGTTTACGCGTACCAGGACGGTCGAAAAGCGGTCCCGCCGTCGCAACTTGACCGGCGGCCCATTCGCCGAAGGAAGCTCGACAGCGGGGACTCGGCCACCCACCTTCGCGTCTTCGAACCAACTTTGTGATGCCGTCTTCATCAGCCACCCCTGCGACACGGTCTCCACACACGAACCATGCAAGTTGCGCGCGTTCGCGACCGGCCGACGAGGGCGAGCTACGGGTTGGCGGCACTATGCGTGAGTGTGCCCGCGAGTTCTTCTCGTGCTTATCTGAAACGGCGCCATCGATTCATGCCAGAGATCGGGTTCGTAGCTCAGGCATGCACCAGGTCGAGGAACGCCTCCAGCTCCACGCCACCCAGCCGCTCGGATACGGGAACGGCCGCCAGCGCCGCGGCCAACTCGTCGCGATCGTATCGGATCCCGGTGAGTGCGCTCTCGATCTCCCCGACCTCGCCGTGACCGATGAAGTCACCGAAGATCTTGACCGTCCGGATCAGGCCGCCCCGGTCCACATCGATGCGCACGTCGACCTCGCCCGAGGGGAAGCGGTGCGTGCGCTGCACGTTGAATTCCGGCGACTCGCCGTAGTTCCACTCCCAGGTTCCGTACTTCGTCTCGGCCAGCTCCTCGATTCGCTCCCAGTCGGTCGCGGAGAGCTCGTACACCGGGATCTCCGGCTCGCCTTCGAAGACACGCTCGAGGACGAGTTTCTTGAGCCGCTCGGCGGTGATCGGCTCATCCAGGAACTCGGTGATGTTGGCGACGCGGCTGCGGATCGACTTGATCCCCTTCGACTCGATCTTGCCCGGCTTGACGTTGAGCGACGCGACGACGTCGTCCAGGTTGGAGTCGACCAGTACGGTGCCGTGGCTCAGCATGCGGCCCTGTCCCACGAACTGGGCGTTGCCGGAGATCTTGCGCCCCTCGACGATGATGTCGTTCCGCCCGCCGAGCTCCGCCGGCACCCCGAGGTCGCGTAGCACCTCGATGACCGGACGCGTGAACTCCTCGTAGCGGTTGAAGCGATCGGAGCGGTAGCGAGTGATGATGCTGAAGTTCAGGTTGCCGAGGTCGTGGTAGACAGCGCCGCCACCCGAGATCCTGCGGACCACCTGGATGCCCTTCTCGCGGACGTACTCCG
>CALKIP010000287.1 GCA_937995995.1 uncultured bacterium | reverse complement strand
CCAATCCCTGGCGAGTGCCGTGGCGCCGAGCCCCGCGGCGTCGAGGGCGAGCAGGTACGCCTCTCGCGGCGAGGAGGGGCGGTGACGGTCGTGGGCCGTTTCGATCGGTCGACAACCGACCAGGATCACGACGACGGCGGCCCCCACCCGCAGGGCGTGTGCGGAGCCCGACCCGATCCGAACGCCCGGCCGCCGCCGGTGCATGGCCTCCATCCGTGGCGGCTCTACGACCCGGTCCTCGTTCCGGCCCGCCTCGGCCGTGGGTACCGGAATGTGCCGTGCGCCTCTGGCCGCGGCCCGGACCACCTGTGATCGCCCGTATCGCGACTGGGTAGGGTGCCTCCCCCGCGGGCATGGCTGCGGGCGTGGCCCGACCGGCCGTCCCGCTCACGTGGGATCTCGGCATGCACGGCGATGCGACCCGTCGGAACGCCTTGCGAATGCATGAAGGACCTCCGGGCACGGGGTACGGGATGCGGTGCCGGCGGCACCGCATCTGGACCTCGACGCAAGATGGACGGGGGGCTGGGACCCGGCAAGGATCTTGCGACCGCACGCCCGGCTTCGCACACGATGCCCGGGGCGGCTCCGGCCGCCTGTGGCGGACTTTTTTGGCGCTTCGGACGCGGCACGGCCCGGTCCGCCACCGAGGCTACATCAGTGGCGGACCCTCACCCACGCTGCATCGGCGGCGAAGGGTCACCCGCCCACGCCGGCGCGGGTGGCCTGTGTGAGGAGATCGTCCTGCGTCCAACCCGCACCCAACAGGTCCAGGGCGCGGACGAGGGGAGCGTCGTCGCGGAGGGCGCGGCGCTTGGCTTCATCGTCGCCGAACGCCAGGCGCGCCACGCGGTCCTCGATCATCCGGTCCACATAGCTGGATGCGCCGTCGTAGAGCTCGCGATCGACCTCGATGCCGCGCTCCTGCAGGCGACGGAAGAGCTCGTCGCGCCAGGCTTCGGTCACCACGAAGTCCGGAGCGACCTGCTCCTTGAGCTCGAAGGCGTAGTCGAAGAGCGTGAGATAGACATCCTGCGAGTGCGGCACGATCGCCTTCACGAACGCCTGCTCGGCGGCGTTCAGCGTGTCCGGCTTGACGATCAGGTCCGGCACGATCCCGCCCCCGCCGTAGATGGTGCGTCCGGCGTCGGAGCGGAAGGTCGGCCGTGCCGCGAGGCTGGTGTCCGCCGCCGCCGTGTCGCGAACGGCGACGAGGCTGCCGTTGACGACCTCCCGCTCGCGGTGGATCGTACGGCCGCTCGGCGTGAACCACTTCCCGGTGGTGAACTTCAGGATGTAGCCGCCGTTGAGGCGGTAGGCGCTCTGGATCAGCCCCTTGCCGAACGACGTCTCGCCGATCAGCATGGCACGATCGTGGTCCTGGAGCGCGCCGGCCACGATCTCCGAGGCCGAGGCCGACCACTCGTCGAGGAGGACGACGAGGGGCAGATCGGGCGCGAGTGGCTCGGCGGGCGAACGGTAGAGTAGATCGCTGCCCCCCCGCTCCCACTGGCGGGCGATGAGCGTGCCCTTCGGCAGGAAGAGGCCGGCGATCTCGATCGCATCGTCGACGATCCCGCCGCCGTTGCCGCGCAGATCGAGGACGAGCGACGTCGCGCCCTGGTCGATCAACTCCCGCACCGCGGCCTCGACCTCCTCGGCAGCGGTCTCGCCGAACTGCAGCAGCGGCAGGTAGCCGGTGCCGTTCTCCAGGACGAGCGTGTACGGGACGGCCGGGATCTGGATCTCCGCACGCGTGAGTTCGACCTCGATCGGCCGCGGCACGCCGCGGCGCACGACGCCGACGCTCACCTCCGTGCCCGGCTCGCCCTTCAGGCGCGCGGTCACGGCTTCCAGCTCGAGGCCTTCGGTCGACTCGCCGTCGACGCTCACGATCCGATCTCCGACCTGCAGCCCCGCGTGCTCCGAAGGCGTGTTCGGGAAGACGCGCGCCACGACGGCCGTGCCCTCCTGGTTCTCGACCATCATGCCGACGCCACCGTAGTGCCCCTCGTGGGCGACGGTGAACGCCTCCAGCTCCTCCGGGCTGTAGAGCGCCGCGTACGGGTCCTCGAGCTCCTCGATCAACCCGCGCGCCGCCTTCTCGTAGAGCGCCGAGGCATCCAGGCTGTCGACGTACCGGCCGGCGATCAGCGTCAAGACCTCCTGGAAGAGCCGGGGCCCCGCCTGGTCGGCCCGTGCGGGCATGAGGAACCCGCCCAGTACGAACGTACCGGCAAGGGCAAGGACGAAACCGACTTTGCGTGCGTGTTGCTTCATGTATACCCGGTCACTTCGGATGGGACTGGCGCCTGGTCGGATGGTACGGCCACCTGCATGCGCATGTCGTTAATGGTATTGCCTTCCCTCGCGGGGCGCCACTATCGGCGGCCGTGCCTCCCGCCCGGCCGCAGCCCCGACGCCTGTCGGCATCTGGCCTCCGGCACCCCTCCCGGGCACCTGGCCTCGCCCGGCAACGCCGTGTCTCGTCCGTCATCGATCGACCGCGCCCGGCGGCGTCCAGCGCCCGATCCGCGACCACGATTCCGAACGGCATGCGAGGGTATACTACCGCGGCACCGGATTCGATCCGCACCCATAGAACGTCACCGTTCTGGGCGTCGGGCGTCAGCGTCCTGGCCACGGGCAACGGCCAGGGTCGATGCAGCTGCAAGGGCGAAGATCCGGCGGCACGGGCAGCGCGACCGGACCACCAGGCAAAGGCGAGTCGGCGGCCATGGTCGGGGCACGCGCACCTCACTTGCACACCCGCCCGCCGCGCGACACCTTTGTACGCGATTACCCCTGGAATCGAGCGAACCTCTCACTCGGAGGCTGCCATGAAGGTCGCCCTCAGCGCTCTCGCCATTCCCCTGCTCTGGGTCGGCTGGACCGCGATCGAGCCACCGGCTCCCGAAAACGATCCGATCGAGATCGTCGAGTGGGCGGTCCCGTGGGAGCAGACCCGGCCACGCGATCCGTACGTCAGCCCGGCCCAGGAGGTCTGGTTCGTCGGCCAGCGCGGCGATTACGTGGGCGCACTCGACCCGCGCTCGGGCGAGTTCTGGAGGCACGAGCTGGACCCCGGCACCGGTCCGCACAACCTGATCGTCGATGAGGATGGCACGATCTGGTACGCCGGCAACCGCGCCGCGCACGTCGGGAAGATGGACCCGAAGACGGGCGCGATCACGAAGTACCCCATGCCGAACCCCGCCGCGCGCGATCCGCACACGCTGGTCTTCGATCGCACGGGAGAGTGGATCTGGTTCACCGTCCAGGGCGGCAACTTCGTGGGCCGGCTCGAGAAGGCGACGGGCTCGGTCGACCTGATCGAGGTGCCCACGCCGCGCGCACGGCCGTACGGCATCGTCGTCGACTCGAAGAACCGGCCATGGCTGAACCTCCTCGGCACCAACAAGCTGGCGACGGTCGACCCGGCCACGCTCGAGCTGCGCGAGATCGAGATCCCGCGCGAGGGCGCCCGCACCCGCCGCATCGGCGTGACGACGGACGACAAGGTCTGGTACGTCGACTACGCCGAGGGCTACCTCGGCCGCTTCGACCCGGCCACGGAGACGTTCGAGGAGTGGCGCGCCCCGTCGGGCGAGGGGAGCCGGCCGTACGCGATGGCGGTGGACGACAAGGACCGCCTCTGGTTCGTCGAGACCGGCGTCCAGCCGAACCAGTTCGTCGGCTTCGACCCGGAGACCCGGGACTTCTTCAGCATCACCCCGGTCAAGAGTGGCGGCGGCACGGTCCGGCACATGGTCTTCCACGAGCCGACCCGCTCGATCTGGTTCGGGACCGACGCCAACACGATCGGGCGCGCGATGATACCGTGAAGCAGGGCGAGATCGGGCCGCACTTCGGCGGCCCGAGGCGTGGCGAGACTCGGGCGGACGCTGGCTCCGCCCGGCGCGGCAGGACCGAAATCGTGGGAACCTTGGCGGCTGCCCTGGCGGTCACGGCGTTGATCGCCGGGGCGCCGTACCCCGACAAGCCGCCGCCCGGTCACACCGGCGGCTTCGGCGAGCCGACGTGCCTGGACTGTCATTTCGGCGGCGAGCTCAACGAGCCGGGCGGCGGTGTATCGCTCACGGGCGTGCCCGAGTCGTACGCACCGGGCGAGCGCTACCGGATCACCGTCGTGCTCACGCGCGACGGACTTCGGGGCGGCGGCTTCCAGCTCGCCGCACGCTTCGCCGCCGGAGAGCTCGCCGGTGCCCAGGCCGGCACGCTCACACCGGTCGACGACCGCGCCGCCGTCGACGAGGACCGCACGGCCGGCGTGCAGTACGCGCAGCACACCCTCGCCGGGCTCGGGCCCGTGGCGTCCGACACCGTGCGCTGGCTGCTGGAGTGGACCGCGCCCGAAGAAGGCGGCGACGTCGTCTTCCACGTGGCCGCGAACGCCGTCGACCTCGACGAGTCCCCCTTCGGCGACTGGATCTACACGACGAGCAGCCGGTCGCGGGCGAGTACGGCGCAGTAGGCGCCTACCCCATCGCGCGCTCGACCGCCTCTCCCACGCCGTCCGGCTCCGATCTCCGCACGACGACCTCCGGCGTGCCGTGCCACGCGGCCGCATCCCTCAGCGCCGTGGCGACGTCGCGGATCAGCGCCTCCGACGTCCGCACGCCCGGCTCCAGGTAGAGCGCCTTCACCTCGAAGAGGCCGTCCTTGCGGTGTGCCTTCGCGTCGATGCGCCCGACCAGGCGGCCGCGGCGAAGGATCGGCAGCACGAAGTAGCCCCAGCGCCGCTTCGGCGCGGGCGTGTAGCACTCGAGCCGGTAGTCGAAGCCGAAGAGCTCCCGAGCCCGCCCGCGGTCCCAGACCAGTGGGTCGAAAGGCGAGAGCAGTGTGGTCAGCGTCGGCCGCACGGCGCCGTCGGCGGCACGCTCGGCGAGTTCGAGATTGTCCGGGTGCACGTAGCCCGGCTGAGCCCAACCATCGACATCCACCTCGACCAACGCGCCCTCGCGGGCCAGCAGGCGCACCGTGTCCGCGCTCTCGCGCTTGTCGGTCCGGAAGTAGTCACCGACCCAACCCGCCCGCGCGACGCCGAGTGCGCGCACCGCCTCGAGCGTGAGAGAGCGGCGCACCTCGTCGCGTGAGAGCAGGCGCGCGTCGTCCCACGCGGGGAGAACGCGCTCGCGCAGGTCGTAGACGCGCTGGAAGTTCTCACGTCGCGCGATCATGAGCTCGCCCGCGGTGAAGAGCGACTCGAGCGCGAGCTTCTCGACCTTCCACTCCCACCACCCGCCGCCGCTGCCGTCGCGGCGCTGGAAATCGGCCGAGCGGACCGCGCCGTGCTCGCGGATATACGCGAGGACGCGCTCCAGTTCGTCGCGGTGCTCCTCGACCCACGCCTCGCGGTACTTCCAGCCCATCCCCCGCGGGTCGAGCATGCGGTGCCGGAAGAGCGAGTAGCTCTCGATCGGCAGGAAGCACGCCTCGTGGGCCCAGTACTCGAAGAGCGCGCCTTCGGCCAGCAGTTCGTCGAGCCAGCGAGGCTCGTAGGGCCCGAGCCGGCTCCACAGCACCAGGTACGGGCTGCGGGCGACGACGTGGATGGTGTCGATCTGGAGCGCGGCCATCCGCCGGACGGCAGCCAGCACATCGGCCTTGCGCGCACGGCGACGGGGCCTGCGGTCCAGGCCCTGTACGGCCACGAGGAGGTGCCGGGCGGCGGTGCGGTCGAGCCGCAGTCGGGTCACGGTGGACATCACTCGGCACCCTCTGTGCGGCCGACCCGAGAACCACGCATTGCGGGCACCCCGTCCGACGGGCGCGCCGCACGCGCGCCTCGCATCGACTCCCCGGACGCGGTCATTCGGCCTGGCCTTCCACCCTAGCCGCCTCCAGCCCCGACGGCAGCCGCGGCGACGAGAGCAGCGCGCGGAACTCCGCCCAGCGCGCCTTGGGCCGGTCCGCCGTCCCGCCCCGTGCCTCGACGTGGTGCCTCACCAGGTCCTGGCCCAGGTTGTAGTTGATGACGTAGCTGCGGTACGTGTCGAAGAAGCGGACCCGCTGCCGGGCACGCTCGGGCGCCATGAGGGCGTAGGTCGTGAGCCACTCGGCCGCCTCCTCGGCGGTGATCTCGCCGTTCAGGTAGCGCCTCGCGGCCTCGTTCCCGGCGTAGCCGAGCTCCTCGACCAGCGCGTGGACCTCGTAGTACTCCTCGACGCGCGTGGGGTCGAGCCCGGCGAGGGGGAAGAGGACGTCGCGCTCGAAGGCGAGCCGCTCATCGCCCGGGAAGGCGACCTCGATCCCGAAGTTCGCGCTCCCCTCCGCGATCAGCGACTGGGGACTGAAGAGCGGATAGACCGAAAACTCGAGCCATCCGCGCTCACGGACCAGGTGGTCCTCGAGGAGCACGTTGTAGACGTGGTGTCCCGGGTAGCCCTCGTGCGCCGCCAGGTCGACCGCCCGATCGATCGTGATCGGCAGGTCCGTGTTGACCTGGATCAGGCTGTGCGATCCACCCTGGTACCAGTTGTAGCCGCTCCACGGCTGATCGGTCACGAACTCGACGACGAAGCTCTCTTCGGCCGGCAGCTTGACGTGCTCGCGGGTGCGGCGCCGCGCCTCGGTGATCGCGGCCTGGAAGACCGTATCCAGCCGCTCCTTCGGGATCACGAAGTCACGACGAAACGCCTCCAGCCGCTCGATCAGCGGGCCCTCGCCCGGAAGCTTCGCATCGAGCCGCGCCAGCACCTCGGCGAAGTGGCTCTCCGGCAGCGTCGGTGCGACCGCGTCGTAGAGTGCGCGCGACTCGTCGTCGAACGACAGCGCATCGCCCGAGAGCATCCCGACGTACGCCGAGAGCGCCTCGAGCTGCCGGGACAGGTAGCGGTGCCGCAGCCGGAGCGCCTCGTCGGTGACGGACACGTCCAGTTCGTTCAGCGCGGTGATCAGCGAGTCCGCCTCCTCACGGATCTCCGCCAGGGGCCGCACCGTCGCCTCCGCCTCCTTGCGCCACGCCTCGGGGCCGTAATAGGCGTCCACATACCCGTCGTCGTGCGCCCCGACGGCCAGGGCGAGCCTGACGTAGCGGGCGGCGATCGGATTCATCGCACTCTCCAGCGTCGTCTCGGCATCGCTCCCCGCGCCACAGGCGACGACGCCACTCGCCAGCCCCGCGAGCAGCAGCCCGCCGAACGCTCCACGAACTCTCATTCTGCCTCCATTGTCGCACTTCGGCACGCGGCCCACAGGTGAGAGCCCCGTGCTCGCGGCCTTTCCGGACTCGGTATACCCCGCTATGGTGCACGCGGGTGCCCCGAGCGGCAAGACTTCGTTGAGCCCGCGACGCCGGGTCCCGGCTACGGCAGCTTGCAACGTTGAAACGGCCGTCGGGCAGGGGCAAGAGTACGCCCGCACGCGATTCCGAACCGGGGTTGAGCCCGCGACTCTAAACCGGGTCGGATGTCGTAACGGTCGCACCGCGGACCATCGACATCGAGAAACGTCTCGTATTGCGGGCCCGATCCCGTATGCGTTCGGACCTCGGCGGGTCGGGAACGAGATTCGACTCGGTATGTGAGCACAATCTCGATTGCGTGTCGCAGGCGGGGGTCGAAAACGATGTTCAACCCGGTGACGACCGACACAGGGCTCGAGGTCGTATTCGTGGCCGCGAACTCCGGAGCCTGCCGCGCCACGCTCTGACATTTTGGTACCCGGGCAGGGGCAAGTGTACGCGTACGCGTAGGTTTGTGGGGGTGGGGCGTGCTCACCGGTGCAATGGAAACGGATGGTGTTTGGAACCCAGTGGCATGCGCTCTGTATCCGTAGGGTCAACTCCCGGCGGTCGGGGCCAAGGCCGTCCGTCGGGCCCGATCGGCGAATGAGAACTGACGGAAGGACAGCCAGACCATGAAATCAAAGCGATTCACCCGCACGCTCGCCGCTCTCGTCGGAGGGCTGCTCCTCGCCGCCGGCCCGATCGCGGCCCAGACGCCGCCCCCGGCCGCGCAGCAGATGCCGGACAGCGTGCGGGAGATGCTGACCGAGATGCAGCAGATCCAGCAGCAGCTGGCCACGATCCAGGAGCAGACGCTCGAGGCGAACGCCGAGCTGCGCGCCCAGCAGGAGGCCACCGAGGACGCCGTCTTCGACGCCATGGTCGAGGCCGATCCGGGCGTGGAGCAGACGATCGAGCGCCTCGAGGAGATGGGCCAGGAGATCCGCGCCGCCCAGGCCGAGCAGGACACCACCCGCATGCGCGAGCTCCTGATGGAAGGCCAGCAGGCACAGCAGCGGCTCCAGGCCGCACAGGCTCAGGCCATGCAGCGCGACGACGTCAGCAACCAGGTCCAGGAGTACCGCGACGACCTGCTCGAAGCGATGAAGGCGCACGACCCGCAGACCGAGCAGCTCATCGCGCGCATGGAGGACCTGGCGCAGAGGCTGCAGGCGGCGGCCGGGGAGAACTAGACGAGGGCCGCCCTAGGGGCGGCGGGAGAGCTGCCCTGGCGAGCAGCGGGAGGGCGGCGCCTGCGGCGGCGCGGGAGGGCTGCCTTCGGCAGCGGGAGTGCCCCATCGGGGCGGGGGCCCGTCAGGTTCGTGGGTCCGGAAGAATGCGTCCCGCCGCGCCGGCGGCTCTCCCGCGCCCGGCAGGGCGCCCTCCCGCTGCAAAGCAGCCCTCCC
>CALKIP010000286.1 GCA_937995995.1 uncultured bacterium | reverse complement strand
CGGGTCACAGAGCACGATCCGTGCGCCCATACCGATGATCTTGTCGGCAAAGAACATGCGCGACTCGAACATCTTCTCGTGGATCAGGATCGTTCCCCGACACTGCGTCGCCACGACCAGTGCAATGGACGTGAGGTCGGCGGGAAATGCCGGCCAGGGGCCATCGTCGATCTTGGGGATGTGGCCGCCGAGGTCCATGCGAATCTCGCGATCCTGGTCGGCCGGGACGAAGAGGTCCTCCCCCTGGATTTCGCAGCGTATGCCGAGTCGCTCGAAGGCAAGGAGCGTGGAGTCGAGGTGTTCGACGGCGGCATCCTGGATCGTGATCTCGCCCCGAGTGACGGCTGCGAGTCCGATGAACGAGCCGACTTCGATATGATCGCTGCCGATCCGGTACTCGCAGCCGTGGAGTCGGTCGACGCCCTCGATCTCGAGGATGTGAGTGCCGATCCCGGAAATGCGCGCCCCCATGGCAACGAGGAGGTTGCAGAGGTCCTGTACGTGGGGCTCCGCGGCCGCGTTGCGGAGCCGCGTGTTCCCCTTCGCCAGCACGGCCGCCATGATCGCGTTCTCGGTGGCCGTCACACTCGGCTCGTCGAGGAATACGTCGGTACCGCGCAGTCCGTCGGTCTCGATGCGGTACCCCCCGACGCTTTCTACGCGTGCGCCAAGGCGGGAAAGGGCGAGGAAGTGGGTATCCACACGACGTCGCCCGATGACATCGCCGCCGGGCAGGGGCAGTAGCATGCGCCCCACTCGGGCGAGCATCGGTCCGGCGAGGAGGATCGAGGCACGGATCCGCGCGGCGAGACTCGGCTCGAGCTCCGAGGCCTCGACCTCCTTCGCGTGCACTCGCACGCGGTTCGGGCCGATCCACTCGCTTTGTGCACCGAGGCGGTCGAGGAGCTCGAGGAGCGTCAACACGTCCCGGATCTTCGGAACGTTGTCGAGCACGACGGGCTCGTCGGTCAGGAGCGTCGCTGCAAGTACGGGGAGTGCGGCGTTCTTGTTACCCGCCGGGCGGATCGTACCGCGCAACGGGTGTCCGCCTTCTACGACGAATTTGGGCATCTCATTTCTCCGTGGGGGACCGCTGTCGTCCCGAAGTGAGCAACATACCGGACGCAGTGGGAAGACGTCAATTCACCGCTCACGTCACATGAATGCGCACGTGGAGCGGCGCGCCCTCGACGCCTAGTACGTTGACCATGGTGCGTTCCCCCTGGCGGCTGAACTGGAGCGAGATCCGGGTACCGGCCACCTCCATCCGAAGCAGGTCGAGGAAGCGGAGTCGACGCGGGAGGTGCGGCTCCACGAGTTGTAGGGCACCATTCAGGCCGTCGGGCTCGATGCCGAGCACCCCCTGGAGGATGAGGAAGAGGGCGCCGGCCGCCCACGCCTGTGGCGAACAAGACACCGGGTAGGCCACGGGTGCATCCGTCTCACCGCGCCAGATCCCGCAGAAGAGCTCGGGAAGGCGATGGTAGCGAAAGTGCAGCGCGGCTTCAAAGAGCGCCTCCATGATGATCGACGCTTCGCGGCGGAGGCCGTAGCGTGCCAGCCCCATGGCGATGATCGAATTGTCGTGGGGCCAGATCGTCCCGTTGTGATACGACAGCGGGTTGTAGATCGGCTGGTGGCGCGCGAGGGTACGCACCCCCCACCCGGAGAAGAACTCGTCCCCGAGGAGCTGGTCGGCCATGCGTCGAGCCTGTTCATGGTCGGGCACGCCGGACCAGAGGAGGTGCCCCGGGTTCGATGCCATCGTCGGCAGCAACTGCTTGTCGCCATCCAGGGCAAGGCCGTAGAAGCCCTGGTCCTCCATCCAGAACGCCTCGTTGATGCGCACGCGCAACTCTTCGGCCTCCGCCCGTAGGCGGTCGGCCTGCTCAGGGCGTCCGAGAGCGGCGTAGAGTTCGGCCATTCGCATCTTGGCGTCGAAGACGTATCCCTGGACCTCGACGAGGGCGATCGGATGCCGAGGCATCGAGCCATCGGGGTAACAGACGCCGTCGCCAGAGTCCTTCCACCCCTGATTCAGGAGCCCCTTCGGCGTGCGGGGTGCGTACTCCACGAAGCCGTCGCCATCGCAGTCTCCGTACTCGTCGATCCAGTGGAGCGCGCGCTCGGCGGCCGGAAGGAGCTCGCGGGCCAGGTTGAGGTCACCAGTCCAGCGCACGGCCTCGCCCAGGAGCACGAGGAAGAGCGGAGTGGCGTCGACGCTCCCGTAGTAGGGCACGTGCGGGATCTCGTTGCACGAGGCCATCTCCCCGCGCCGTAGTTCGTGCAGGATCCGGCCGGGCTCCTCCTCGGTCCAGTCGTCCTCGACCTGGCCCTGATACGCGGCCAGGAACCGGAGCGTATCGCGTGAAAGGGCCGGCCGCACCATGAGCGTCTGCAGACAGGTGAGGATCGAGTCACGGCCGAAGGGTGCGGTGAACCAGGGGATCCCAGCACAGATCGCAGTGCTCCCCTTCCACTCTATGGTGAGCGCCCGCAGGTCCGTGACCGACTGCCGAAGCGCTGTGTTGAAGAACTCGTCATCGGTACGGACCGCCGTCGACGATTCGTGCCAGCGGTCGTACGCCGAGCGGATTTCGCGGAAGCGATCGATGAAGGGCAGTTCCGGGACCTGAAGTGGCACCGTCTCGATCTCGGGAATGATGAGGACCTCGAACTCGATCGAATCCTTTGGGCGAAGGTGGAACGTCCATCGGGCGCGGCCCGGCTCGAGTATCGTCGGCGGCAGCGAGAAGCCGAGTCGTGTGCGCCTCAGGCGACCGTCGCGCCCCTCGTACGACCATGCCACCTGTCCGTTCTCGACTAGGGGTTCCAGATACCGCCCGCGGCGTTGGCGACGCGCACCACGGACCTCGAAGATGTCGGCAAAATCCACGGCGAACGTGAGCTCGATCCAGAACTCCACCTCGCGACCCATATAGTTCGTGAGGATCATCCGGTCCGTCATGAAGTGGTCGAGGAACTGCTCGCGGCGGAGGTGGAGGAAGTTCTTCGGCTCCGAGAAGAGGCCGCCGAACTCCCGGTCCGTGGCGGTCAGATCGATCTGCGAAGCGAAGACCCGTGCCGCTTGCGAACTTAGCACGTCGGGCCGTCCGGCGGCGGTCGTGAGGTCGTAGTAGCTCAGGAAGCGCGTATCCTCGAGAAAGAGCCCCAGCTCACACGCACCGGCCGGAGCGACGTTCCCCCCCTTGTCCGTGAGGAGGAAAAGGCTCCCTTCCTTGAGCACCAACTCGGTGCTCGCCAGGGTCTGGGCCTCGCAGCCGATGTTCTCGTAGCCGAGCAGTTCTCGCGGCGAGACCTCCCGGAGTTCACGTGGATCGACTCGATCGACAGCCATGGGATCGACCCTGTGGCGCTCGCGGCGCGCTCACGCCGACGGCTGCAGCCGTCCGATGCGCGGTTCCGCCTGGGCGGCTCTGCGGTAGTACGCTTCGTACGCCGCGACCATCGCCTCGCGGCCGAAGCGCTCGATCGCCCGCGCACGGCACCGCTGCCGATCGAAGTCGGCGAGCCTCGTCTGCACCACCTGCACCATTTCGTTCGCATCCCGGACCAGAAATCCGGTCCATCCCGTCTCCACCAATTCGGGCGCGGAACCGCGCGAAAACGCGACCACCGGGCAGCCAGCCAGCATCGCCTCGATCATGACGAGCCCAAAGGGTTCCTCCCAGTCGATCGGGACGAGCAGAGCGCGCGCCTCGCGAAGCATGGTCGCCTTTTGATCGAGACCGATCGGGCCGAGGTAGCGAACGTGGGGGCGCCGGAGCCGCGGCTCGACCTCCCGCGCGGCGAAGGTCGGGTCGGCATCGTCGCCGTGGATGCGGCCTCCCACCTGGATCTCGACCCCGGCGCGTTCGGCCACATCGATGGCCACGTGCGGCCCCTTGACCTGGGAGAGCCGGCCGAGGAACGCGACGTAGTCCCCGGCCCGCGTCGGCCCCATGTACGGAGTCGGGTCGATGCCGTGGTGGATCATCGTCATCAGCGGGAGCACCTCTTCGAGTTCGCGCTGCCTCTGGCTGATCGTGACGTACCACGCCTGCGGGAATTGTCGGTAGAACGCGGAAAGCACCTCATCACGCGCGTGATGGATCGTATAGACCAACGGGATCTGCGGCAGGAGGCGGCCCATCGCCATGGCCCCCGCCTGCTGGCAATGGACTACCTGAAAGCCGCCGTCCCGGACTTCCCGCAACGCCCAACTCAGGTGATTCAGCTCCGTGAGCGGATCGGGCGGCCAGCGGGCTTCTTCGTAAAGCGCTCGCAACGTCGCGGAGCTATTCGAATCCCCCGTGGCGAAAAGCGTGACATCGTGACCGCGCGCCACGAGGCCCTCGGCCAATTCGTACATTACGAGTTCCGTACCGCCGTAGTCCCTGGGTGGCACCGCAACGAACGGGGTGGAAACGAGTGCGATCCGCATCTATTGCCGTGGACAGCTCAGTGTGGAATTCCGGGCAGCCGATGATCCCGGAGAAATCGGCCCGCCTCGCCGCTCGTGGGAGCAAGACGTGTTCCAACACCCGGTTGTGCCGCCGCGTGCTTGACACTCCGGGAGACGGATTCCTAAGATGGACCCGCCGGCCGCTTCGGCCGGATCGTTATTTTCATGGGTGCCGGATGAGATTGATCGATTACATTCGCCCGGAACTCGTCGTGCCAGACCTTCGGGCGAAGGGGCTCCCGGATGCGATTCACGACCTGGTCGATCGCATTCGGGCGGCGGGGGTGGTGGCAGATCCGGAAGCACTCGAGACGGCATTGCTGGACCGCGAGAGCACGCATACCACGGCCATGGGGAGCGGCGTCGCCGTGCCCCACGCGACCGTGCCCGGATTGGACCGACCGATCGTAATGGTGGCGATCTCTCCGGACGGCACGGCGTTCGGTCCCGTGGGGCTCGACCCGGTGCACGTGTTCTTCGTCCTGCTGTCGCCGCCGAACCAGACGGGACTTCACATCAAGCTGCTGGCGCGCATCGCCCGACTGGTGCGCCACCCCGGGTTCGTCGCGGGGCTCAAGCATGCGGAAACCGTGGATTCCGTGCTCGAAGAGCTCGAGCGCGTCGATGCCGGCCACGTCTGAGAGGCCTCATGCAACTACTGGTCGCCGTCATCAACGAAACCGAGAAACTCGACGAGATCCTGTCGGGGTTCCTCGAGCTCGGCATCACCGGGGCCACGATCATCAACAGCGAAGGCATGGGCCGTGTGTTGACGCACGACATCCCGATCTTCGCGGGCCTTCAGACGCTCATCGCACGATCACGTCCGCAGAACCAGACGATCTTCAGTGTCATCAAGGAAGAGGAGAAGCTGACGGGCGCTCTGGCCCTCCTCCAGGAGATCTGCGGCAACTTCGATGACCCCGCGACGGGGATCGCCTTCACCATCCCGGTCAACCAGGTGGTGGGCCTCGCACCTGAACTCGGTACCGACGAACTGTGATGGTGTGGCACGCCGCGGACATCGCGCCCTCGACTCACCCTGGAAGGGCCACATGAGGATCGGAAAGAGCTTCCGACTTGGGATCCACCAGTTCGCCCCCGAGCTTTGCGCCCCGGAGGCGAACGCTCGCAAAATGGCGACGGCCGCAGCCGAATCCGACGCCGCACTCGTCCTGACACCGGAGCTTTCACTCACCGGCTACAATCTGGGCGACGACGCCGCCACCCTCGCCGTTCCGCTCACGGATCGCCCGGATGCACTCCAGCCGATCGCGGAACTCGGCGAGGATGCGCCGGACCTGATCGTCGGCATGGTCGAGCGCGGGACCGACGGCGTGCCGTACAACGCCGCCGTACACCTGCGGGAGGGACGAATCTACTTCCGGCACCGCAAGGTGTATCTGCCGACCTACGGCATGTTCGATGAGGGCCGCTTCTTCGGACGCGGCGACCGGGTCGACGACTTCGAGCTCGGTGGTGGCTGGCGCGCGGGGATCCTCGTCTGCGAGGACTTCTGGCACCCGTCGCTCATCTACCTCCTGGCGACGCGAGGAATCCATCTGCTTCTGGTCCAGGCCGCGGGGCCCGGCCGCGGCACGTGGACCGGCGGCGCCCATGGCGGTCGCTTCGCCACCAATGATTCCTGGGAACGGATCGCCCGTACCGCGGCACAGCTGTACGGCATCTACGTGGCACTGGCCAATCGCGTCGGCGTCGAAGGCGGCGTCGTCTTCGGTGGTGAGTCGCTGATCGTCGATCCCACGGGTGAGGTAGTTGCCCGTGGGCCGTCGGATGCGGAGGCGATGGTCACGGCCGATATCTCACTCGACCGCGTCATGCAGGCACGGAGGCCGGGCGCACACATTCGAGATGAAGATCCGCACTTCGTGGTGCGTGAGCTCAACCGCATGCTGGAGGAGCGCCGATGAATATGGACGCGGTGCGGGAGCGGGTCGCGAGCGTCATCGCCGAAGTCATGCGCCACGCGGTACGCGACGCCGGCGCCGATGGCGTCGTGATCCTGGACGATGGCACCCCCGAGGCGAGGCTCGCGATCGAGTGGACTCGCCGTGGACTCGGATCCGAGCGCGTCCATGCGGTGGCGCCTCCAGGCGAAGACGAGTTGTCCGCCCTCCTCCTGGCCCTCGACTCCGGTACAACCGATCGAACCCGAGCCCGCCACGAGTCTCACCGCCTCCGAGCGCGACTGGAGGCCGCGGCGCGGGGAGCGCTCCTTGCTCACCCGGCCAACAAGACGGCGCTGTTGCTGGGCGGCGAGATTCCACCCGAGCCGCTCCTTCCGCTCGGCGATCTCTACGCCAGCCAGATCGAAGACCTCACGGGCGAGTGGTCCGCACCGGATTCCGTACGTCGGCTGGCCGAGGCCGCCGGCGGGATCTCCATCCTGGATGAGGCGCTAACGGCATGGGCTGAGGAGCGGCGACCGCTGCTTGATGCGCTCAACGTGCTGCCTCGCGACGTCGCAGGCAATGTCGGCCGCCTGCTCGAGGCGGGCCGATTCGCCCGCCGCCGAGTCGGGCTCGTCCCGAAGCTCGGCTTCCGCACCCTGGGAATCGACCTTTTGGGATGACGAGGAGCGGAGGGAGGGACCGTTGATAGGCATACCGCCTTTCCTGCAGGTGCTGGGCACGTCGCCTTTTCTGCTGGCCCAGACCACGAACGCGGTCGCTGACGAACTCCGCTGGATCGCGTGGGCCGAAACCGCGACCGCGGTAGGCACCATCATCCTCGCACTCATCGGGATCGCTCTGGGCGTTGCCGGGTTTTACATGCTGCGCGCCGCGGTTCGTGTGCTCCGCTCGCTTGAGAAGACGGTCGAACGGCTCGCTCCCAAGGCGGAGCCACTCCTCGAGCAGGCCAATCGCGTGACGGAAGACGCCGCAGAGGTCAGCCGGAGAGTGCGCCAGAACATCGATGAGGTCAACGACACGGTCGAGGACCTGAATCGCCAGCTCCGCGAAGCCATCGAGAAGGCGGAGGCACGGGTGCGTCGTTTCGGCGCGGTACTCGACACGGTGCAGGAAGAGGTCGAAGACGTCCTCCTCGATGCCGCGGCCGCGGCGCGGGGTGTGCAAGTCGCTGCGGAGGCACTCCGCGCGCCTCGGACGGACCGCTCAGAGATCGAACGGCGCGCCGGCGATTGACTCCATGATGCTTCCGACCCGAACGGTTCGAAGCCCGGAGGGGTAACATGCCTGAACGAGACACCGTGGACTTCGTGACGGCATTTGCCGCGGGCGCCGTTCTGGGCGCGGCCGCGGCGATGCTCCTGATGCCCGAGCCGCCAACGGCGGCACAGCGCATTCGCAGGGATTTCCAGCCCTACGGCCGACGGCTGCGCAAGGATGCGCACCGGGCGCGCAAGGGATTCGGAGAGGGTGTCGAAGCGGCCGCCGATGCCGGCTCGGTTCTGCGTGAAGCCGGCCGCGACCTCGTGGCGGAGTTGCGCCGCGAGATGCAGGATATCGTCGCGTCCGCCCGCGTGGAGATCGAACGTACGATGGAAGAACAGGTCGACCGGGCTCGGAAAACTCTTCGGAAGAGCGCCCGTCGCCTGCGGAAAGCATAAAGAAGGACCACTTTGCAGTGCGTATCCTACTCGCCGCCGTTTCGGCGCTCGTCCTCGTGTTGCTGGTGCCGCACGATGCATGGGCGTTCGGCCCGGCCACACATGTGTTCCTGGGCGAGCACCTGCTAAGCAACCTGTCGTTCCTGCCACGAGTCGTGGCGGACCTCCTCGCCGCGTACCCACAGAGCTTCCTATACGGCTCCATGGCCGCGGACATTTCCCTGGCCAAGAAGTACGTGCCCGCCGGGCGCCACTGTCACTTCTGGCACGTGGGAGAGGAAATCTACGATGAAGCGGACAACGACCGACTCCGCGCCGTCGCGCTCGGCTATCTCAGCCACCTCGCCGCGGACACGGTAGCGCACAATTTCTTCGTCCCGCGCCAGCTCCTCCTGACCAGCTCGACGAAGGCGCTCGGCCATTCGTACTGGGAGCACCGGATGGATGCGCACCTCGGCGTGCGCTACGCCGCACTCGCCCGTTCGGTCGTCATGGACTACGACCACAGCGAGGCCGACGCCCTCTTCGATCGGGTGTTGAGTGGTACGATCTTCTCTTTCGAGACGAACCGCCGCATCTTCCGCGGCATGATCCGCGTGCAGGACAACGACCGCTGGAAGGCGGCCTTCGATCAGGTGCTGCAACGCTCGCGCTGGGATCTGACGAAGACCGACATCGAAACGTACATGTCGCACGCCTTCGATTCGATCGTCGACTACCTGCTCCGGCGTACCACCTCGCTGCCCGCGGCCCTCGATCCTGTGGGCGAAGTCAACCTGCAGCTGGCCAAGAAGGTGCGCCGCATGGCCACCCGAGATGGCGTCTGGCGCGATGCGGACCGCTTGGCCGAGCTCGCGGATGAGTATTTCCCCCTGCCCCCGGCGCAGCTAGGCTACTGGAAGAGGTGCGCGGCGCTTCCGACCGACGAATGATGCCGGATTTGCACTGACGGCTACGGCTCCACCGGTGCAGGCGCCGGCTGCCCGTGCGCCTGCACCTTCGCCTGCCCTCTGCACGGCCGTTCGCTACGGTCGGACACCGGCAGGCGAAGGTGCGCGCATACGGATCGACGTGATTCGTTTCCCCTGCGGCCTCAACAACACTTCGGTGCGCACTGCGCCGCACCCCGTCCGCGCCGCGGACCTCCACACCTCCACCGCGGTACGGCCTACGCTCCCAGTTTGCGGCGCAGGATCTCCGTGGCCTGACGAGGATCGGCCTTGCCCTTCGACTTCTTCATGATCTGTCCCATGAAGAAGCCCATGAGCTTCTTCTCACCGCCTCGAAGACGTTCAGCCTCGTCCGGATTCGCGTCGATCGCTTCGTCGACCCAGCTCTCGAGCTGAGCGACATCGCTGACCTGGGCGAGGCCCTCCTCCTCGACGATGACGGCGGGAGCCTTGCCGGTTTCCGTCATGCGCGCGAAGACCTTGCGCCCGAGCGAGCTGGATACCGTCCCATCGGCGACGAGGCCGATCAGTTCGGCGAGTTGTTCGGGCTGGACCGGGAAGTCGCGGATCGCGCACTGTTGCTGGTTCAGCCACGCCAGCACCTCGGTCATGACCCAGTTGCTCGCGGCCTTGGCATCCTTTGATGCACCCGCGACCGCCTCGAAGTAGTCGGCCACCTCGCGCGTCGCGGTGAGGACGCGCGCATCGTAGTCCGGCAGGCCGTACGCTTCGCGGAAGCGTCGCTCGCGTGCGTCGGGCAGCTCGGGCAGCTCGCCGCGGATCGCCTCGATCTGGGCCGGCTCAATGACGAGTGGCGGCAGATCCGGCTCGGGGAAGTAGCGGTAGTCGTGGCTTTCTTCCTTCGAGCGCATCGGCCGCGCCTCGCCGCGCCCCGCATCCCAGAGCAGCGTCTGATGCTCGACCACACCGCCGTTCGCCAGGACCCGCGACTGGCGCTCGATCTCGAAGTGGAGCGCCCGCTCGACGTTGGCGAAGGAGTTCATGTTCTTGACCTCGGTCTTCGTGCCGAACTCACTCGACCCGACCGGCCGCACCGAGACGTTGGCATCGACGCGAAGGCTGCCCTTCTCCATGTCGCAGTCGCTGACTTCCAGGTACTCGAGCACCTGCTTGAGCCGGGTCAGGAACGCCCGCGCATGGGCCGGAGAGACCAGGTCCGGCTCCGAGACGATCTCGATGAGCGGCACACCGGCACGATTCAGGTCGACTGCCGTCTTCCCCTCGAAGCGGTCGTGCAGCGATTTGCCCGCATCCTCCTCCAGGTGGATGCGGTGAATCCGCACTCGCCTCATCTCGCCCTCCGCCGGCGCACCATCGCCGCCGGTTGGCGCATCGAGCCATCCATCCGTGGCGAGCGGCCGGTCGTACTGCGAAATCTGGTAGCCCTTAGGCAGGTCCGGATAGAAGTAGTTCTTGCGCGCGAAGACGCTGGTCTCGTGCACCGTGCAGTTCAGTCCGAGCGCCGCGCGCACGCCGAGTTCGACGGCGCGACGATTGATCACGGGCAGTGCACCCGGAAGTCCGAGGCAGACCGGGCAGACATGGGAATTCGGCTCGGCGCCGAATTCCGAGGAGCTGCCGCAGAACATCTTGGTCGCGGTCTTGAGCTGTACGTGGATCTCGAGACCGATCACCGGTTCGTAACGCATCCCCACCTCCCTACTCCTCGAGCGAGCGCTCGAGTGCTGCTGCGGCCCTCACCATCGTCGCCTCATCCCAGCGGTTCGCCAGGAACTGGCCGCCAACGGGCAGACCATCCACCTTGCCGATCGGCAGTGAGATCCCCGGGATCGCCGCCAGATTCGCCGTGGCCGTGAAGACGTCGGTCAGATACCGCTCATACGGATCGTCGACCTTCCTGCCGAGTTCGAGGGCGACCGACGGCGTGGTCGGCGTGAAGATGACGTCCACGCCGGAGTCGAAGACGTTGCGAAAATCCCGTGCGATGAGCGACCGTACCCGCTGCGCCCGGCCGTAGTACTGGTCGTAGTAGCCGGACGAGAGCGCGTAGGTACCCAGCATGATGCGTCGCTTGACCTCGACACCGAAACCGAGCGAGCGCGTCGCTTCGTAGACGTCCGTCGTGGAGCCCGCGTCGGGCGCGCGAAGACCGTACCGCACGCCGTCGAATCGAGCCAGATTGCTCGACGCCTCGGCTGGCGCGATGATGTAGTACGTCGGAACGGCAAAGCGCGTGTGGGGCAGCGAGATCTCGCGAATCTCGGCACCGGCCTCGCGCAGCCGCTCGATCGACTCCCGGCAGAGCGCGGCGATCCGCTCGTCGAGCTGTTCGGGGAAGTACTCCTTCGGCACGCCAACGACGAGTCCGTCGACCCCACGGTCGATCTCCGCGGTTAGCTCCGGCGCCGGCAGATCCGCAGTCGTCGAATCCAGTCGGTCCTTCCCGCTGATCACTTCGAGGAGCAGAGCCGCGTCCTCGACGGTCCGGCCGAACGTGCCGACCTGATCGAGCGAGGAGGCAATATAATCATTATTTTTAAATGGGACAATCTCTTTTTCTTTTATCCAATCAT
>CALKIP010000285.1 GCA_937995995.1 uncultured bacterium | reverse complement strand
TTCCGGTGGTTGTACGACCCTGATGGAGCGCGGACTCACGCGCCGGCATGGGGCGGGGTCGAACGTCCATCGGATGCTTGACTCCCCTGCCGCGCCACCGCCGGCGTGGGATGCGACGAGGGCCGTCCGGAACATTTTCCGGACGGCCCTCGTCGCATGGGCCGCTGGATACATCGGCGGCGTGCCCGTTTTACGGTGTCTCATCCGATGAGCCGGAACGGTTGCCCCGACCCATGACCGCGTCGTTGCTGGCCCAGCGCACCACGAAGCGCGTCGGCACACCGTCCTCCTCGAACTCGAATTCGAAGTAAAGGTAGGCCGCGGTGTCGTAGATCCGGCCGTCACGCAGGATCAGCGGAACGAAGATTCCGTCCGCCTTGGGCAGCAGGATCAGTTCCGAATCCGCCATCCCTACGTCGGGAATCGGGTAGAGCGTCCGCACTCGCAACTCGCCGTCGGCGGTGTACGTCACATCGAACGACGCCGGCTCACCGGGCCGGGTATCTGTCCCGAACCGCCACGTCCAGGAGCCGGTATAGAGGCGACCCTGCTCCTCCGGCACCGTCGTCGGATAGAACGGTTCGACCTCGATCTCGACCGGCACTCGCGCCGTGCCCCAGGCGAGCTCCATCGTGGCACCATCCGGTGCGACGCGCGGGAACGTCCACGTCAGCGCCTCGACGTGCTCGCCCTCGGCTGCCGTGACCGGGACCCGGATCTGCTCTTCGGTCGGTTCCGGGCGAGACGTGTGCCAGAGGCCCGGGCGTGGGTCCAGGAAGAACTCCCACGGGCCATCCTCCCGAGGGACGAGCCAGACCGACCAGCGACCGGCCGGCACGTCGCGGCCCTGGATCGTCACGTCGCGATTCACTTCGAGGACCGTTGCTTCGTTCGCGCCGGTCCATGGCTGGTCCCACCGGACCAGTCCACCGAAGAGAGGCGCGCGGCCCTTCACCTGTGGACGCGAGTATTCGAGCGAGATGACCGTGCCATCGACCGTCTGCGACACCGTGGCCCGCTCGCTGGCCCGGACCTGACCGGAAGCCGGGGTGGGGAGGAGCGCGAGGGCGCAGAATCCCGTGACGACGGCCAGCGATCGTTCGAACATGAAGACTCCTCCGGGAGGCAGGATTCGCGCATCAGGTACCGGTCGGGGGTGCGAAGCGCGCGTCGATCGCGCGCCGGATCTGGTCGAGCGACTGTCCTTCCTGCCAGCGCCGGTGCGCAAGGCGCGCCTGGCCGAGGCAGTCGTCGCAAGCGATCGCCATCCCGTACGACTCGAAGCAGGAGAGGAGCGACCGGTACCCCGGCGCGTCCGCGCACCCGCAGTAGCAGCGCAGCCCGTCGACGATATGCGGTATCTCGCGGACGGCATCGAAGATCGGGATGACGTCCGGCACGTCGGCCAGGTCTTCGGCGGTGAGGACGTTCGATGCGTCGATCCCGGGGCGCGGGTCGGGGTGGCCGCCGACCCGGCCGCGCACCGGAGCAGACTGGGCGAGGATCCATCGTGGAGGCGCCAGCATGAGCGCCGCGACGAAAGCGGGAAGCCCCTGAAGGATACGTCGCCGGGAGAAGGTGGTGGGTTCGATCGGTCCGTTCATGGTTTCGCGCTTTGGACGAGAGCCAGGACGACAGTGGACCGCAACGGCATCGCGAAGCGACGCCAACGGTCCCCAGGCCTTGAAACGATCGACCGCTACGAAACCGGACACGAGCGGGTAGGGACCGTGCCCCACCCGCTCGTGTGTGCTACCCCACCACCAGGTTGATCAGCCGGTCCGGCACGAAGATCACCTTGCGCACCTGCTTGCCGTCGACGAAGCGCTGGACGTTCTCGTCGGCGAGGGCGGCGGCGCGTGCGTCGTCCTCATCGATGCCGCGGGCCACGGGGATGCGCGCGCGCACCTTGCCGTTGACCTGGACGATGAATTCGATCACGTCGACCGTCGCCTTCTCGGGGTCGTAGGTGGGCCAGACACCGCCCTCGACGGTCTCGAAGGCGACATCCTCGCCGCGGCCGTCGAAGATGCCGGTTTCGTGGCCGAGTCGCTCCCAGAGTTCTTCGGCCAGGTGCGGTGCGAAGGGCGCGATCAGCGGGATCAGCGGCTCGACCTCGGAGCGGTTGGCCTGCCGGCCGCCTTCGCGCACCGCGTTCAGGTACTCCATCATCGCCGCGATCGCGGTGTTGTAGTGCAGCGCCTCGATGTCCTCGGTCACCTTCTTGATCGTGGCGTGGAGCTTCTGCTCGAGGGAGCCCTCGAGTGGCGCATCGCCCAGCGCCTCGACCGGAACGACCGTCTCCCAGAGGCGGTTCAGGAAGCTGTACGGCCCCTGGAGCCCCTTGTCACGGAAGTCGCCGCCCTCCTGGTACGGGCCCAGGAACATCAGGTACGTGCGGAAGGCGTCGGCGCCGTAACGCTCGATGTACTCGTCCGGGATCACGACGTTGCCCCGGCTCTTCGACATCTTCGCGCCCTCCTTGATGATCAGCCCGTGCTTGCGGAAGCGCACGTACGGCTCCTCGAAGTCGAGGTGGCCGAGATCGTGGAGGACCATGGTCACGAAGCGGCTGTAAAGCAGGTGCAGTACGGCATGCTCCTCGCCGCCGATGTACATGTCGACGGGGAGCCACCGCTTCGTGCGCTCCTTGTCGAACGGCACGTCGTCCCGCGTGGCCGACGGGTAGCGCAGGAAGTACCAGGCGCTGTCGAGGAAGGTGTCGCTGACGTCGGTCTCGCGCCGCGCCTCGCCGCCGCACTGCGGGCAGGCGACCTTGTACCACTCCTCGACCCGCGCGAGCGGGCTCACCCCGCTCTCGTCGGGCTTGTAGTTCTCGACGTAGGGCAGTTCGACCGGGAGGTCCTCCTCCGGGACGGGGACGGTGCCGCACGCGTCGCAGTAGATGATCGGGATCGGCGGGCCCCAGTAGCGCTGGCGCGAGATGCACCAGTCGTGGAGCCGGTAATTGATCTGCACCTCGGCGAGACCTCGCTCGGCGAGCCAGTCGGTGATGGCGCGCTTGGCCTCCGCCCAGTGCATGCCGTTGAAGCGGTCGGAGTTGACGAGGACGCCGTCGCCCACATACGCCTCGTGCAGCGGCGTGCCCTCGTGGTCGCCCTCTCCCGCGACGACGCGCCGGATCGGCAACGAGAACTTCTGCGCGAACTCGAAGTCGCGCTGGTCGTGGCCCGGCACGGCCATGATGGCGCCGGTGCCGTACTCCATGAGGACGTAGTCGGCGATCCAGACCGGGATCTCCTCGCCCGTGGCCGGGTTGACGCAGTAGCCGCCGGTGAAGACGCCGGTCTTCTCCTTGTCGGTCTTCTTGCGCGAGACGAGGTCGAGGGAGGCGACCTTCTTCCTGTACGTCTCGACAGCCTCGCGCTGCTCGTCGGAGATGAGCTGCTCGACGAGTGGGTGCTCGGGGGCCAGGACCATGAAGGTGGCGCCGTAGATCGTGTCCGGGCGCGTGGTGAAGACGCGGATGACCGGCTTCTCGGCGTGGAGCTGTGCCGGCTCGTGACGGTCCTCGGCCACCTTCCGGCGCGCGAGCGGGAAGGAGATCTCCGCGCCCTCGCTCCTGCCGATCCAATTCTCCTGCGCCTTCTTCGTCGTCTCCGACCAGTCGATCCAGGAGAGATTGTCGAGGAGCCGCTGGGCGTACTTCGTGATCGTGAAGAACCACTGCGAGAGGAAGCGCTGCTCGACGGGCGTGCCGCAGCGCTCGCACTCACCGGCGATGACCTGCTCGTTCGCCAGCACGGTGTGGCAGCCGGGGCACCAGTTGACCGGCGCCTCCTTCTTCTCCGCGAGCCCGGCCTTGTAGAGCTGCAGGAAGATCCACTGCGTCCACTTGTAGTACGACGGGTCGGTCGTGTCGACCGTGTGGTTCCAGTCGTACATCGCGCCCGTGCGCTTGAGCTGCCGCGTGAAGTTGGCGACGTTCCTCGGGATCAGCTCCATCGGGTGCGAGCCGATCTTGAGCGCGAAGTTCTCCGAGTGGATGCCGAAGGCGTCGAAGCCGATCGGCTCGAAGACGTCGTCACCCTGGAGGCGACGGAAGCGGCCGTAGATGTCCGCGCCCGTGAAAGCGTAGATGTTGCCCACGTGCAGCCCCTCGGCCGAGGGGTAGGGGAACATCATCAGGTTGTAGAAGGGGCGGCGCGCCTGATCGAGCGCCTCCTCCGAATAGGTGTTGGTGCCGCGCTCGGCCCAGGCCTTCTGCCACTTCGCCTCGATCTCGCCGGGCGTGTACGCCGTCCGGTTCCCTTCGCTCATCTCACCGGTTCCGCTCAACAGTGGTCCGCATCGACGCAGGATTACACAAAACTATACACTATAGCCCAATGCAGGTCCCGGTACAACGGGCCACGGGCGCGCCGATTGGCGCGCCCGTGGGGGAGGTCGACTCGACGGTCGGGAGGCGTGACTCCGGCTCGAGCCGGAGAACGCACTACGGCTTCCCGCCGTCGATCCGGGAACGGATCGACGCAGGCGGCTCGAACTCCGAGTCCGGCACATCGCCAAGGGTCAGGCTTTCGATGGTAATGACCTGCTCCTGGCCCATGATGCGCTGGACGACGCGCATCGGCCGGACGAAGCCGTCGTGCTCCTCGTAGTTGGAGTAGTGCTGCTCCATCTCGACGGTCCCCTGGGGCGAGGGGCGCGAGATGATGTTTGCAACGAGGAGCCCGCTCTCGACGCTGTAGCAGTCGAACGACGTGTTCCCGCTCTTCCAGACGAACTTCACCTTGTAGCACGCCTCGCCGTTCATCTCGGTGCGCTCGACGGTCTCCACGCTCTCGAAGAGCGACCGGTCGCGCACCGCGGCAAGGACATCGGCCTCCTCGCTCACAGCCTGGAGTTCGGCGCCCTCGAGGACCTGGGCGCCCATCGGGCCGACCGCCCAGGCGACCTTGCCGTCGAAGCCGTTCTCGATCGTGCCCATCCCGGGCATCTCCATGCGGACGCGGACACGGTTCGGTGGTGCCGCGATCACTTCCATGCGGCCCTCGAACCCCATGGCGGGCATGCTGAAGGTACCGACCACCCGACTCGCGCCGGCGGAGAG